>NZ_MECT01000549.1:0-53641 GCF_001722145.1 Shigella sp. FC1544 | reverse complement strand
GTCATAGCCGACTGGCCGATAAACCGGGTCGGCGAACTGCTCCCCTGGCGCGTAGCACTGCCGACTGAATAACACATCCCCGTCAATACGGTTCTTGCTGCACGCTTACGTTAATATTGATATTGACCACGACGAAGGCGATGTTATGGGCCGTCATCCACTGAAAACTGTCGCTATTTTCCAACCCATCCCAGCGGGCTTCTTCGAGAAATTCAAGGTAGCGGGCGTTGTTGACGTGCTGGTAAACGTCGAGATGATATCCACGAACTTTGATTTGTGTTTGCATAGCGCAATAACCTTACGTTGTTGTTATAAGTACAGAGGTCATAACTGGTATGACCTCTTCAGTCTGGCAAAAAATTGCCACTATGCAAATTAATTACAGGGTTAATACCGCCAGATTACGTTCCACCAGCGAATTGCCCATCCCCGGCACCTGCTTTAGATCCTCCACTGTTTTAAACGGACCGTACTCTTCGCGATAACTGACAATCGCCTGCGCTTTCTTCAGGCCAACGCCATTCATCGCGCGGGCTAGCTCTTCCGCGCTGGCATTATTAATGCTGACCCGGGTGCCTTCTTCGTCACTGGCTTTCGCCGGTACTGCTGCTTTACTTTGTGCTGCAGGAGCTTCCGCTTTGGTTTCTACCGCCGTCGGTTTCGCCACAGAAGCTGCCGCCAGCGCGCTATGAGACATTCCGGCACAGGCCAGGGACAGGGTAATGAGCAGTGCTTTAATTCCGTGTTTCATACTGTTTTCTCCTTGTTTGTTAACAGTGGAATCACCTTAACGGCAGTGAAAACAGTAAACAAATGGCAATGTTCAGAAATGGAAAAGGCCGCGAAAGCGACCTTTTTCTTGTTACAGCTGCAACGCATTTTTTTGCGAGGCGTCTTCAGGATTATTGCTGTTCCAGCGCATCGCCAATTTTGATTTTCGCCTCTTTACGCAGGTTACTCATCAGAGCTTCAAAGACGATTTGTGCGTTGTTCTGGGTGATACCCTGCACCATCGCTTTTTTCTGATCTTCCGGCATTGAACCTTGTTTCACTTCATCCAGCGCCAGCAGAACCACATTACCTTGCATATCGGTCGCCATACCGTAGCTCGGTTTGTCTTTCGCTGGCAGTGGCAGTGCAAACGCCGCCTGGCTAATCAGGTCACGACCGGAACGGCTTAAGGTTTTCGGCTCGCCAAATTTCAGACCGGCAGCCTGCATAGCTTCCGCACCTTTGCCGGCTTTCAAATCAACCAGCAGTTTCTCAGCATCCACTTTCGCCTGTTGTTCAGCTTTGTTGTGCTGAACCAGTGCCTTAACTTGTTCCTGAACATCTGCCAACGGTTTCACCGCTTCCGGTTTGTGCTCGCTGATGCGCAGCACGAATGCACGGTCGCCGTCTACGGTGATGATGTCAGAGTTGATGCCCGGCGCGCCGTTTTCACCTACCAGACCGCCGTTAAAGATAGCGTCGGCAACCGGCTTGAAGTTCAACTCTTCCGGCAGGTTATCTTTGCTGAACCAACCCGTCTGAGTGGCTTTAACGCCGGCAACTTGCTCTGCACCGGCCAGAGACTCGGTGTCGTTGCTTGCCGCATCGCTCACTTTCTGCTGCAGCGCATAGTACGCATCGAGGGCTTTTTCGTGTTTCACTTTCGCCGCAATGTCGTCACGTACTTCGTCTAACGATTTCACTTTCGCTGGCTGAATGTCGTCCAGACGTACAATCAGGAAACCGACCGAAGATTTGATGACACCAGACAGTTGGCCTTTTTCTTTCAGACCAGCATTTTTCAGTTCGTCGGGGATAGTGGCATCTTCTAACCAACCCATATCGCCGCCGTTACGGGCAGAGATAATATCGGCAGATTTTTCTTTGGCTAATGCAGCAAAATCACCGCCTTTATTCAGCTCATCAAGTACCGCTTTCGCTTCATCTTCAGTTTTGGTCTGGATGATGCTGTAGCGGGTACGCTGCGGCTGGGTGAATTGATCCTGATGCTGATCGTAGTAGCTCTGGATATCCGCATCGCTAACCGGTTGCTGCATCGTTGCGGCATCCAGCTTGATGTAACTCACGCGGAATTGTTCCGGCGTCATGAAATTGTTTTTGTTTTGTTCGTAGTAGCTGGCAATCTCCTGTTCGGTCACAGGCTGCTTCGCCGCCAGCGCGTTAACATCGATAGTCGCCTCACGCACCACGCGTTGTTGCGCGACCAGTGCCGCCAGCTCGTCGGTTTCACCTTTCAGCATAAAATCGGTACCGGCAACACCGTTAATCAGCTGTTGGGTAGTGAGCTGGTTACGCAGCGCCTGGGCGTACTGATCGGCGGTCATCCCCATCTGGTTGAGGATACCGTTATAGCGGCTGTTATCAAATTTGCCGTCAACCTGGAAGGCTGGGGTCGCGAAAATCGCCTGTTTAACCTGCTCATCACTGATACCCAGTTTCAGCTCACGAGCGTACTGATCCAACAGCGCCTCGTCGATCAGACGATTCAGCACCTGTTGACGCAGGGTTTTCATATAGCCTTCATTCGCTGCCAGCTCGGAGTATTGATCGCCCAGCTGTTGCTGCATGCGATTACGCTCGCTGTTAAAGGCGTTCTCGAACTGCCCACGGCTGATTTCCTGGTCATTCACTTTTGCGGCGTAGTTATTGCCTCCGCCAATCAGGTAACCACTCACGCCGGTCAATATGAACGACACGATAATGATACCGAAAATAATCTTGAGCACGAGACTGTTTGCAGCCGTGCGTAAGCTGTCCATCATGGTGTAACAACACTCCGCTGTAGATGACTGTGTACCTCACGCAACGTATCGATGCGCGCAAAGGCCTATTGTGACAAGAAACGGGGGCAATTGTCAGCCCACAAGACGCAGAAAGTCACCGAATACAAATAAAAAAGGCACATCAGTAGATGCGCCCTTGAACTTCGTCACATCCCCACCGGGGACAACGCTTAGTTTACCGCGTCTTTCAGTGCTTTACCTGCACGGAAGCTCGGTACTTTAGCAGCAGCGATGGTGATCTCTTTACCGGTCTGCGGGTTGCGGCCAGTACGGGCAGCACGCTCTTTAACGGCAAAAGTACCAAAACCTACCAGTGCTACATCATCCCCTTCTTTCAGAGATTCAGTTACGGAAGCAATAATAGCATCTAACGCACGGCCAGCCGCAGCTTTAGAGATATCAGCCCCTGCAGCAATCTTGTCGATCAATTGAGATTTATTCACTCTTCTCTTCCTCTTTATAATTTATATCGCACTTGAATCCTTCAAGGTACGAACGCGCAGCAGTTATATCAGGCCAGCCATCCCCTTACAACACCCCTTAATAAGGGCAAGCCCGATCCGCCATCTAACTTAGCGAGACAAAAAAAGGCTGGCAAGCCCGAATTAGCCTGCCAGCCCTGTTTTTATTAGTGCATTTTGCGCGAGGTCACTATTTTGCAGTCACAACCTGCATGCCAGACGGTTCATTTTGCAGCGCCAGAGTCAGAACTTCCTCAATGCGCTTCACAGGATGAATGTCCAGATCGGCAATTACGTTGTCAGGAATCTCTTCCAGATCGCGTTTATTTTCGAACGGAATTAGCACTGTTTTAATCCCGCCGCGATGCGCTGCCAGGAGTTTTTCTTTCAAACCACCGATCGGCAGTACCTGACCACGCAGAGTGATCTCACCGGTCATTGCCACATCGGCACGAACCGGGTTACCGGTCAGGCAAGAAACCAGCGCGGTGCACATAGCAATACCGGCACTCGGACCATCTTTCGGCGTCGCACCTTCCGGTACGTGGACGTGGATGTCACGTTTTTCGTAAAAATCAGGGTTGATCCCCAGTTTTTCCGCACGCGCACGAACCACCGTTAACGCCGCCTGAATAGACTCCTGCATCACTTCGCCGAGCGAACCGGTATAGGTCAGTTTGCCTTTACCCGGAACACATGCGGTTTCAATGGTCAGCAAGTCACCGCCCACTTCCGTCCACGCCAGACCGGTTACCTGACCGACACAGTTTTCGTTATCAGCGCGACCATAGTCGAAACGCTGAACACCGAGGTAGTCATGCAGGTTATCGCCGTTAATTTCGATATGTTTTAATGACTTATCGAGCAGTAACTGCTTAACCGCTTTGCGGCACAGTTTGGAGATTTCACGCTCCAGACCACGCACGCCCGCCTCACGGGTGTAGTAACGAATAATGCCGATAATGGCGCTATCGTCGACGGTCAGCTCACCTTTTTTCAGTGCATTACGTTCAATCTGCTTCGGCAGCAGGTGACGTTTGGCGATGTTCAGTTTTTCATCTTCGGTATAACCGGAGAGGCGAATCACTTCCATACGATCCAGCAGCGGTGCCGGAATGTTCATGGAGTTCGACGTCGCGACAAACATCACGTCGCTGAGATCGTAATCCACTTCCAGGTAGTGGTCGCTGAACGCTACGTTCTGCTCTGGATCCAGCACTTCAAGCAGTGCAGAGGCCGGATCGCCTCGCATGTCAGAAGACATTTTGTCGATCTCATCGAGCAGGAACAGCGGGTTTTTCACGCCCACTTTCGCCATTTTCTGGATCAGTTTACCCGGCATAGAACCGATGTAAGTACGGCGGTGACCACGGATTTCCGCTTCATCACGCACGCCGCCCAGCGCCATACGGACATATTTACGCCCGGTGGCTTTGGCAATGGACTGACCAAGAGAGGTTTTACCTACCCCCGGCGGCCCTACCAGGCAGAGGATCGGTCCCTTGATTTTGTTGACACGGCTTTGAACCGCAAGGTACTCAAGGATGCGATCTTTCACGCGCTCCAGACCATAATGGTCGGTATCAAGGATTTCCTGCGCCTGACGCAGTCTTTTTTGACCTTGCTGCGCGCATTCCACGGTACCTGTACCATCCAGTCGATATAACCACGCACTACGGTCGCTTCTGCCGACATCGGAGACATCATTTTCAGCTTCTGCAACTCTGCTTCCGCTTTCTCTTTTGCCTCTTTCGGCATCTTCGCCGCGTCGATTTTGCGCTTCAGGGCTTCGTTTTCGTCCGGCGCGTCGTCCATTTCACCGAGTTCTTTCTGAATAGCTTTCATTTGCTCGTTCAGATAGTACTCACGCTGGGATTTCTCCATCTGCTTTTTAACGCGGTTGCGAATGCGTTTCTCAACCTGCAGCAGATCGATTTCCGATTCCATCATTGCCATCAGATATTCCAGACGTTCGTTAACGTCGGACATCTCCAGAACGGACTGTTTGTCAGCCAGTTTCAGTGGCATATGTGCAGCAATGGTATCCGCCAGACGCGCCGGATCGTCGATGCTATTCAGCGACGTCAGCACTTCTGGTGGGATTTTTTTGTTCAGCTTGATGTAGCCTTCGAACTGGCTGATTGCAGTACGCACCAGCACTTCCTGTTCCCGCTCATCAATGGTCGGCGACTCCAGATACTCCGCCTTCGCAGAAAAGTGTTCGCCATTGTCAGAGAGCGCAGAAATACGCGCGCGCTGTAACCCCTCGACCAGCACTTTGACGGTGCCGTCAGGCAGTTTCAGCATCTGCAATATAGAGGCCACGGTCCCGACGGTGAAAAGATCGTTTACACCCGGCTCATCCGTTGAAGCTTCTTTCTGCGCGACCAGCATAATTTTTTTATCATGGTCCATCGCCGCTTCCAGACAACGGATAGATTTTTCCCGCCCGACAAATAAGGGGATGACCATGTGCGGATAAACCACCACATCGCGCAGCGGCAATACGGGGATTTCAATGCGTTCAGAACGCTCAGGATTCATAGAGCTCTCTCTTAGTTTAATTTCCGCCAGGTAATCAGATGACACGACTGTGCTTCACGCCATCTATTAACATGTACGTCAGTATATGGGGATGTTTCCCCCACATTCAACGCCGAGAATAGAGGAAAAATTAAAGGGGAGATAAAATCCCCCCTTTTTGGTTAACTAATTGTATGGGAATGGTTAATTATTCACCAGATGCCTGTTGCGCTTCCGGCTTACCATAAATCAGCAACGGTTTGCTTTGACCATTAATTACCGACTCGTCGATAACCACTTTTTCGACATCTTCCATGGACGGCAGATCGTACATGGTATCGAGCAGTGCGGCTTCTACGATGGAACGCAGGCCACGGGCACCGGTTTTACGCGCCATCGCTTTCTTAGCGATAGCATCCAGCGCCTCGTCACGGAATTCCAGATCCACGCCTTCCAGATTAAACAGCGCCTGATACTGCTTGGTCAGGGCGTTTTTCGGCTCTTTGAGGATCTGAATCAGAGCTTCTTCGCTCAGTTCATTCAACGTTGCGACAACCGGCAGACGACCAATAAACTCAGGGATAAGACCAAACTTGATCAGATCTTCCGGTTCAACCTGCGCCAGCAGCTCGCCTTCGCTTGCTTTGTCGGACTTCGCTTTTACCGTCGCGCCAAAACCAATGCCGGAACCGGTTTCTACACGGTGGGAAATCACTTTATCCAGACCGGCAAACGCACCGCCACAAATAAACAGGATCTTGGAGGTATCAACCTGCAAAAATTCCTGCTGCGGATGCTTACGCCCGCCCTGCGGTGGAACGGCAGCAACAGTACCTTCGATCAGTTTCAACAGTGCCTGCTGTACGCCTTCACCGGAAACGTCACGGGTAATAGACGGGTTGTCCGACTTACGAGAAATCTTGTCGATTTCATCGATGTAGACAATACCACGCTGTGCTTTCTGGACATCGTAGTCGCATTTCTGCAACAGCTTCTGAATGATGTTTTCAACGTCTTCACCCACATAACCGGCTTCGGTCAGTGTAGTCGCGTCGGCCATGGTGAACGGAACATCCAGCAGGCGCGCCAGCGTTTCAGCCAGCAGCGTTTTACCGGAACCGGTCGGACCGATCAGCAGAATGTTACTTTTGCCCAACTCGACACCATTGCTGGTATCGCCGTTGCGCAGACGTTTGTAATGGTTGTATACCGCGACCGCCAGCACTTTTTTCGCCTGTTCCTGGCCGATAACGTAATCGTCCAGGTGGTTGCGAATTTCATGCGGCGTCGGTAGCGCACTGCGTTCACGATGCGGTGCAACTTCTTTAATCTCTTCGCGAATGATGTCGTTACATAAATCAACACATTCGTCGCAGATATACACGGATGGACCGGCAATCAGCTTGCGCACTTCATGCTGGCTTTTGCCGCAAAAAGAGCAATACAGCAATTTGCCTGAGCCATCTTTGCGTTTATCTGTCATGGGTCAAAACCTCTTCTTTGTTCTTTGTGCCGCACACGACGACGCAAATGCCATTCTCAGGCGCAAGCCGCTTACAGCGTTGTGCCGCCCTGGATAAGTATAGCGGCACAGTTGCGCCTCTGGCATCAATTACGATGGGTCAGAATCGAATCGACCAGACCGTATTCCACCGCTTCAGGGGCGGAAAGGAAGCGATCGCGCTCGGTATCACGTTCAATCTGTTCTAATGATTGACCCGTATGAAGCGCCATAAGTTCATTCATGCGCCCTTTAACTTTCAGAATTTCACGGGCATGAATTTCGATATCGGTCGCCTGGCCCTGGTAGCCGCCCAACGGTTGGTGAATCATCACGCGCGAATTCGGCAGGCAAAAACGTTTACCTTTTGCCCCTGCGGTCAGCAAGAAAGCGCCCATCGAGGCCGCCTGGCCCATACAGATGGTGCTGACATCAGGCTTGATAAACTGCATGGTGTCATAGATAGACATCCCGGCAGTGATCACCCCGCCTGGGGAGTTAATGTACAGATAGATATCTTTTTCTGGGTTTTCCGCTTCCAGGAACAGCATCTGCGCCACAATCAGGTTAGCCATGTGGTCTTCAACCTGGCCAGTCAGAAAAATGACGCGTTCCTTAAGTAGACGAGAATAGATATCAAAAGAGCGCTCACCGCGTGAGGTCTGTTCAATGACCATCGGCACCAGCGCCATATGGGGTGCAAAGTTATCTCGTTCGCCGCTGTATGACATTTCCGTCTCCTGGATAAAATTGAAAAAACCTGCTGTACCGATTGTAACCTTATGGACGGATTATCAGCTAGTCCCTGTGTTATGGGTACGGCATCACCATATTTCAAGCATAACAATCTTTTGTTGTTACGCTAACACCGAAAGAGGCTTTTCGCACGGTTCCATGCAAAATTCATGACAAAAAAAAGCCCACCACCTGGCGGTGACGGGCCTTTGTGCGAATTTAGCGCGTTATGCTGCGTAAATTACGCCTGCTGGTTCATCAGCTCGTTGAAAGTGGTTTCTTTTTCAGTCACTTTCGCTTTCGCCAGTACAGCTTCAACAGCCTGTTCTTCCAGAGCAACATTGCGCATGTTGTCCATCAGTTCTTTGTTTTTGCTGTAGAACTCGATAACTTCTTTCGGATCTTCGTACGCAGAAGCCATCTCTTCGATCAGGCCTTTCACGCGCTCTTCGTCAGCTTTCAGCTCGTTGGTGCGGATAACTTCGCCCAGCAGCAGGCCAACAACTACGCGGCGTTTAGCCTGTTCTTCGAACAGTTCGCGCGGCAGTTCCAGAGCTTGTTTTTCGTTGCCACCGAAACGCTGTGCAGCCTGGCGACGCAGAACGTCGATTTCGCTGTCGATCAGCGCAGCCGGTACGTCGATGTCGTTAGCTTTTACCAGACCTTCGATCGCCTGAGACTTAACGCGGTTACGGATGGCGCTCTTCAGCTCGCGCTCCATGTTTTTACGCACTTCAGCGCGCAGACCTTCTACGGAACCATCTTCAACGCCGAAACGTTTGATGAATTCTGCAGTCAGTTCCGGCAGTTCACGCTCTTCAACTTTCTTCAGGTTGATAGCGAATTTCGCTGCTTTACCTTTCAGGTTTTCTGCGTGGTATTCTTCCGGGAAGGTCACGTCGATGGTGAACTCTTCGCCAGCTTTGTGGCCTTTGATACCGTCTTCAAAGCCCGGGATCATACGACCCTGGCCCATCGCCAGTACGAAATCAGACGCTTTACCGCCTTCGAACTCTTCGCTGTCTACAGAACCGGTGAAGTCGATGGTTACGCGGTCTTCTGCTTCAACAGCGCCGTCTTTTTCTTTCCAGGTCGCCTGCTGTTTACGCAGAGTATCCAGCATGCCGTCAACGTCAGCGTCGGTCACTTCAACGATCGGTTTTTCAACTTCGATCGCTTCCAGACCCTGCAGTTCAACTTCCGGATAAACTTCAAACTCTACAGAGTAAGTGAAGTCTTCACCCAGCTTGTATTCGCCCGGAACATAAGTCGGTGCGCCAGCCGGATTGATTTTTTCTTTAATGATGGCGTCAATGAAGTTACGGCTCATCAGGTCACCCAGAACGTCCTGGCGTACAGACGCGCCATAACGCTGAGCAACGATATTCATTGGCACTTTGCCTTTGCGGAAGCCGTCAATACGTACTTTTTTCGCAACGTTGACCAGCTCGCTTTTAACAGCGGTCTCGATGCTATCAGCAGCGATAGTAATCGTTACACGGCGGCCAAGGCCTTGAGTGGTTTCAACTGAAACTTGCATCTTGTTACCTCAAAAAATCACAGTGCTCGGTCAACTCTTACCCCGCAAGCACAGGTTGTTGGCTTCGCGGAACCGGGATGTTCTTATAATCAATCACATTCCCTGTTACCAGAATCATCCCGAAAGCATTCAAATAGGACACGGCATTATAGCGGCATCACTTTTATGAGTCGAGAACGGTTATTGCGCGCTGTCGCGTATTTTTTCACAATTCCCGGGCAATTTTCGTCTGAATGCTGGGCAAAAAGCGCAAAATCCAGACAAAACAAAACGGCCCGCAGGCCGTTTTTCATAAAATCTTTAGCAACATACTGAAAAAGCGCCGACAGTTGCAAATGCGTTTTTACACGATGCTTCCTGCTCCACGACAGGGAGGAGAGGCAAAGACGGTGTCCTGCAACCCTTCCCACTCCTTAATAGTGTAAGTATGCAGAGCCAGCGCATGAACGGTAGTAGAGAGTTCCTCCGCTAAAGTACTGTAAATCATTCGATGACGATTCAGAAAACGTTCACCCGTAAAACGATCGCTGACCAGCACAACTTTAAAATGGCTTTCAGAGCCGGCTGGGACATTGTGACGATAGCTTTCATCCACTACTTCGAGGAATACGGGTTGGAACGCCGCCCTTAATTTTTCTTCTATCCGCTCACGTATCATCATGAAATATCTCCTCCGACAACGCTGAGATGTCATCCATCCCTTTAAATACTAGCCGCTTTTACCGTTTCCATTGCAGCTTAACAACAAATATTTAGGTTTCGTCCTGGTTTTTCCGTCAAGCGTATGAAGTTTACTGATTTAAAGATTGAAACACAGGCCTCGCATCAGCGTTTCTTTTACCAGGGGTGATTATTTCGTCAACATGATGAATTTACATGCCTTACCCACTTCCCCTCGCCGTTGGCAATGTTATGATGGCGGGAATTTTTACCAAACACGCTTAAGAGTCTCTGAGAGCCCGAACATGTTCAAAAAAATCCTCTTCCCGTTAGTTGCTCTGTTTATGCTTGCAGGATGCGCAAAACCGCCAACAACTATTGAAGTTTCCCCGACGATTACACTGCCACAGCAGGATCCAAGCCTGATGGGCGTCACCGTAAGCATTAATGGTGCCGATCAGCGTACCGATCAGGCGCTGGCAAAAGTCACCCGCGATAATCAAATCGTTACCCTGACCGCCTCCCGCGATCTGCGTTTCCTGCTGCAAGAAGTGCTGGAAAAACAGATGACCGCGCGTGGTTACATGGTTGGTCCGAATGGCCCGGTTAATCTGCAAATCATCGTTAGCCAACTGTATGCTGACGTGTCCCAGGGCAACGTGCGCTACAACATCGCTACCAAAGCGGATATCGCCATCATCGCTACCGCGCAGAATGGCAACAAAATAACCAAAAACTATCGTGCCAGCTACAACGTTGAAGGTGCGTTCCAGGCCTCCAACAAAAATATCGCCGATGCGGTTAACAGTGTGCTGACCGATACCATCGCTGATATGTCTCAGGACACCAGCATTCACGAATTCATCAAGCAGAACGCGCGTTAATTTCTGCCCTCTGGCCCGGTGCAAACCGGGCCTGTAGACGCCCATGTCCAGTCAATATTTACGTATTTTTCAACAGCCGCGTTCAGCCATATTGCTGATCCTGGGTTTTGCTTCCGGGCTACCGCTCGCCCTGACATCCGGTACCTTACAGGCCTGGATGACGGTCGAGAATATTGATCTCAAAACCATTGGTTTCTTCTCTCTGGTAGGCCAGGCTTACGTTTTTAAATTCCTCTGGTCACCGCTGATGGACCGCTACACGCCCCCATTTTTTGGGCGGCGGCGCGGTTGGCTGCTCGCCACGCAAATCCTGTTATTAGTCGCCATTGCGGCGATGGGTTTTCTCGAACCTGGCACCCAACTCCGCTGGATGGCGGCACTGGCGGTGGTGATCGCTTTTTGCTCGGCCTCCCAGGATATTGTCTTCGATGCGTGGAAAACCGATGTGCTCCCGGCAGAAGAACGTGGTGCGGGCGCGGCAATCAGCGTGCTGGGTTACCGTTTAGGGATGCTGGTTTCCGGCGGCTTAGCCCTGTGGCTGGCAGATAAATGGCTGGGCTGGCAGGGCATGTACTGGTTGATGGCGGCGCTGTTGATCCCTTGTATTATCGCGACGTTGCTTGCACCAGAACCGACCGACACAATTCCTGTGCCAAAAACGCTGGAACAAGCGGTTGTTGCACCTCTGCGAGATTTCTTTGGTCGCAATAATGCCTGGCTTATTTTGCTTCTTATCGTGCTGTATAAGCTGGGCGACGCATTCGCCATGAGCCTGACAACCACGTTTTTGATTCGCGGCGTCGGGTTTGATGCGGGTGAAGTAGGCGTGGTTAACAAAACGCTTGGCTTACTGGCGACCATTGTGGGCGCATTGTACGGTGGGATTTTGATGCAGCGCCTGTCGCTGTTCCGGGCGCTGCTGATTTTCGGCATTTTACAAGGTGCGTCTAACGCTGGTTACTGGCTGCTGTCGATTACTGATAAGCATCTCTACAGCATGGGCGCAGCCGTCTTTTTCGAAAACCTCTGTGGCGGGATGGGCACATCAGCCTTTGTCGCGCTGTTAATGACGCTGTGTAATAAGTCATTTTCCGCTACTCAATTTGCCCTGCTCTCAGCGCTTTCCGCTGTAGGACGAGTTTATGTCGGCCCCGTGGCGGGTTGGTTTGTTGAAGCACACGGCTGGTCGACATTCTATCTATTCTCCGTCGCCGCTGCCGTACCGGGGCTTATTTTGCTGCTGGTTTGCCGCCAGACGCTTGAATATACACGAGTAAATGACAACTTTATCTCCCGTACCGAATATCCGGCAGGTTATGCCTTTGCCATGTGGACACTGGCGGCGGGCGTCAGCCTGTTGGCCGTGTGGTTACTGCTGTTGACGATGGACGCGCTGGATTTGACGCACTTCTCTTTCCTGCCTGCTCTGCTGGAAGTCGGGGTTTTAGTCGCCCTTTCTGGCGTCGTGCTTGGTGGTTTGCTGGATTATCTGGCTCTACGAAAAACGCATCTAACGTAATCTGTAAATATTATTTAGCTGTAGTAATCACTCGCCGTAATTATTACGGATAAATAAACATCAGTATCGCTTAATAATATTTGTTCTTTTGTGCGGCTTAGCGTTTGGAAATTATTGACGCAATTTATGAATTCTATTTTTTCTTACACGATTCAGCTAACGAGTCTTTATTTTCCCCCCACCCAATTGTCACCATAATGATAATTATTTGTTAAACAATTATTTTATTCCAGATTGGTTATACCAATTGCCCATCCAAACTCCTTCTGCACTCCCCTTTCGTTATAACGCCCTTTTGCAACAGCTTCTTAAAATCAACTTGATATGTTTTGCAACATATGTGACCTGACAGCCAAATCCAAGTAACAGTAATTTAATCATGTTTACAGTAATGTAACCTTCCCGTAAAATGCCCACACACTTTAAACGCCACCAGATCCCGTGGAATTGAGGTCGTTAAATGAGACTCAGGAAATACAATAAAAGTTTGGGATGGTTGTCATTATTTGCAGGCACTGTATTGCTCAGTGGCTGTAATTCTGCGCTGTTAGATCCCAAAGGACAGATTGGTCTGGAGCAACGTTCACTGATACTGACGGCATTTGGCCTGATGTTGATTGTCGTTATTCCCGCAATCTTGATGGCTGTTGGTTTCGCCTGGAAGTATCGTGCGAGCAATAAAGATGCTAAGTACAGCCCGAACTGGTCACACTCCAATAAAGTGGAAGCTGTGGTCTGGACGGTACCTATCTTAATCATCATCTTCCTTGCGGTACTGACCTAGAAAACCACTCACGCTCTTGAGCCTAGCAAGCCGCTGGCACACGACGAGAAGCCCATTACCATCGAAGTGGTTTCCATGGACTGGAAATGGTTCTTCATCTACCCGGAACAGGGCATTGCTACCGTGAATGAAATCGCTTTCCCGGCGAACACTCCGGTGTACTTCAAAGTGACCTCCAACTCCGTGATGAACTCCTTCTTCATTCCGCGTCTGGGTAGCCAGATTTATGCCATGGCTGGTATGCAGACTCGCCTGCATCTGATCGCCAACGAACCCGGTACTTATGACGGTATCTCCGCCAGCTACAGCGGCCCGGGCTTCTCAGGCATGAAGTTCAAAGCTATTGCAACACCGGATCGCGCCGAATTCGACCAGTGGGTCGCAAAAGCGAAGCAGTCGCCGAACACCATGTCTGACATGGCTGCGTTCGAAAAACTGGCCGCGCCTAGCGAATACAACCAGGTGGAATATTTCTCCAACGTGAAACCAGACTTGTTTGCTGATGTGATTAACAAGTTTATGGCTCACGGTAAGAGCATGGACATGACCCAGCCAGAAGGTGAGCACAGCGCACACGAAGGTATGGAAGGCATGGACATGAGCCACGCGGAATCCGCCCATTAAAGGGGTTGAGGAAGAATAAAGATGTTCGGAAAATTATCACTTGATGCAGTCCCGTTCCATGAACCTATCGTCATGGTTACGATCGCTGGCATTATTTTGGGAGGTCTGGCGCTCGTTGGCCTGATCACTTACTTCGGTAAGTGGACCTACCTGTGGAAAGAGTGGCTGACCTCCGTCGACCATAAACGCCTCGGTATCATGTATATCATCGTGGCGATTGTGATGTTGCTGCGTGGTTTTGCTGACGCCATTATGATGCGTAGCCAGCAGGCTCTTGCCTCGGCGGGCGAAGCGGGCTTCCTGCCACCTCACCACTACGATCAGATCTTCACCGCGCACGGCGTGATTATGATCTTCTTCGTGGCGATGCCTTTCGTTATCGGTCTGATGAACCTGGTGGTTCCGCTGCAGATCGGCGCGCGTGACGTTGCGTTCCCGTTCCTCAACAACTTAAGCTTCTGGTTTACTGTTGTTGGTGTGATTCTGGTTAACGTTTCTCTCGGCGTGGGCGAATTTGCGCAGACCGGCTGGCTGGCCTATCCACCGCTATCGGGAATAGAGTACAGTCCGGGAGTCGGTGTTGATTACTGGATATGGAGTCTCCAGCTATCCGGTATAGGTACGACGCTTACCGGTATCAACTTCTTCGTTACCATTCTGAAGATGCGCGCACCGGGCATGACCATGTTCAAGATGCCAGTATTTACCTGGGCATCACTGTGCGCGAACGTACTGATTATTGCTTCCTTCCCAATTCTGACGGTTACCGTCGCGTTGTTGACCCTGGATCGCTATCTGGGCACCCATTTCTTTACCAACGATATGGGTGGCAACATGATGATGTACATCAACCTGATTTGGGCCTGGGGCCACCCGGAAGTTTACATCCTGATCCTGCCTGTTTTCGGTGTGTTCTCCGAAATTGCGGCAACCTTCTCGCGTAAACGTCTGTTTGGTTATACCTCGCTGGTATGGGCAACCGTCTGTATCACCGTGCTGTCGTTCATCGTTTGGCTGCACCACTTCTTTACGATGGGTGCGGGCGCGAACGTAAACGCCTTCTTTGGTATCACCACAATGATTATCGCCATCCCGACCGGGGTGAAGATCTTCAACTGGCTGTTCACCATGTATCAGGGCCGTATCGTGTTCCATTCTGCGATGCTGTGGACCATCGGTTTTATCGTCACTTTCTCGGTGGGCGGGATGACTGGCGTGCTGCTGGCAGTACCGGGCGCGGACTTCGTTCTGCATAACAGCCTGTTCCTGATTGCGCACTTCCATAACGTTATCATCGGCGGCGTGGTCTTCGGCTGCTTCGCAGGGATGACCTACTGGTGGCCTAAAGCGTTCGGTTTCAAACTGAATGAAACCTGGGGTAAACGCGCGTTCTGGTTCTGGATCATCGGCTTCTTCGTTGCCTTTATGCCGCTGTATGCGCTGGGCTTCATGGGCATGACCCGTCGTTTGAGCCAGCAGATTGACCCGCAGTTCCACACCATGCTTATGATTGCAGCTAGCGGTGCAGTACTGATTGCGCTGGGTATTCTCTGCCTCGTTATTCAGATGTACGTTTCTATTCGCGACCGCGACCAGAACCGTGACCTGACTGGCGACCCGTGGGGTGGCCGTACGCTGGAGTGGGCAACCTCTTCCCCGCCTCCGTTCTATAACTTTGCCGTTGTGCCGCACGTTCACGAGCGTGATGCATTCTGGGAAATGAAAGAGAAAGGCGAAGCGTATAAAAAGCCTGACCACTATGAAGAAATTCATATGCCGAAAAACAGCGGTGCAGGTATCGTCATTGCAGCTTTCTCCACCATCTTCGGTTTCGCCATGATCTGGCATATCTGGTGGCTGGCGATTGTTGGCTTCGCAGGCATGATCATCACCTGGATCGTGAAAAGCTTCGACGAGGACGTGGATTACTACGTGCCGGTGGCAGAAATCGAAAAACTGGAAAACCAGCATTTCGATGAGATTACTAAGGCAGGGCTGAAAAATGGCAACTGATACTTTGACGCACGCGACTGCCCACGCGCACGAACACGGGCACCACGATGCAGGCGGAACCAAAATCTTCGGATTTTGGATCTACCTGATGAGCGACTGCATTCTGTTCTCAATCTTGTTTGCTACCTATGCCGTTCTGGTGAACGGCACCGCAGGCGGCCCGACAGGTAAGGACATTTTCGAACTGCCGTTCGTTCTGGTTGAAACTTTCTTGCTGTTGTTCAGCTCCATCACCTACGGCATGGCGGCTATCGCCATGTACAAAAACAACAAAAGCCAGGTTATCTCCTGGCTGGCGTTGACCTGTTTGTTTGGTGCCGGATTTATCGGGATGGAAATCTACGAATTCCATCACCTGATTGTTAACGGCATGGGTCCGGATCGCAGCGACTTCCTGTCAGCGTTCTTTGCGCTGGTCGGCACGCACGGTCTGCACGTCACTTCCGGTCTTATCTGGATGGCGGTGCTGATGGTACAAATCGCTCGTCGCGGCCTGACCAGCACTAACCGTACCCGCATCATGTGCCTGAGCCTGTTCTGGCACTTCCTGGATGTGGTTTGGATCTGTGTGTTCACTGTTGTTTATCTGATGGGGGCGATGTAATGAGTCATTCTACCGATCACAGCGGCGCGTCCCATGGCAGCGTAAAAACCTACATGACAGGCTTTATCCTGTCGATCATTCTGACGGTGATTCCGTTCTGGATGGTGATGACAGGGGCTGCCTCTCCGGCCGTAATTCTGGGAACAATCCTGGCAATGGCAGTGGTACAGGTTCTGGTGCATCTGGTGTGCTTCCTGCACATGAATACCAAATCAGATGAAGCTGGAACATGACGGCGTTTGTCTTCACCGTGCTAATCATCGCTATCCTGGTTGTAGGCTCCATCTGGATTATGTGGAACCTCAACTACAACATGATGATGCACTAAGAGCGGCGGTTATGATGTTTAAGCAATACCTGCAAGTAACGAAACCAGGCATCATCTTTGGCAACCTGATCTCGGTGATTGGGGGATTCCTGCTGGCCTCAAAGGGCAGCATTGATTATCCCCTGTTTATCTACACGCTGGTTGGGGTGTCACTGGTTGTGGCGTCGGGTTGTGTGTTTAACAACTACATCGACAGGGATATCGACAGAAAGATGGAAAGGACGAAGAATCGGGTGCTGGTTAAAGGCCTGATCTCTCCTGCTGTCTCGCTGGTGTACGCCACCTTGCTGGGTATTGCTGGCTTTATGCTGCTGTGGTTTGGCGCGAATCCGCTGGCCTGCTGGCTGGGGGTGATGGGCTTTGTGGTTTATGTCGGCGTCTATAGCCTGTACATGAAACGCCACTCAGTCTACGGCACATTGATTGGTTCGCTCTCCGGCGCTGCGCCGCCGGTGATTGGCTACTGTGCAGTAACCGGCGAGTTCGATAGCGGCGCAGCGATCCTGCTGGCTATCTTCAGCCTGTGGCAGATGCCTCACTCCTATGCCATCGCCATTTTCCGCTTTAAGGATTACCAGGCGGCAAACATTCCGGTATTGCCAGTGGTAAAAGGCATTTCGGTGGCGAAGAATCACATCACGCTGTATATCATCGCCTTTGCCGTTGCCACGCTGATGCTCTCTCTTGGCGGTTACGCTGGATATAAATATCTGGTGGTCGCCGCGGCGGTTAGCGTCTGGTGGTTAGGTATGGCTCTGCGCGGTTATAAAGTTGCTGATGACAGAATCTGGGCGCGCAAGCTGTTCGGCTTCTCTGTCATCGCCATCACTGCCCTCTCGGTGATGATGTCCGTTGATTTTATGGTACCGGACTCGCATACGCTGCTGGCTGCTGTGTGGTAACAAAACCTCTCTATTAAAAAGGTGCTACGGCACCTTTTTTCTTAGCATTAGAAACATATCCCTCTCGAAATATTTACTAAAAAATCCGCATGTTTACCCCATTCGTTTGCCGCTTTACACTAGTCGCGAATTTAAAACAGAGGTGGTAATGAACGATTATAAAATGACGCCAGGTGAGAGGCGCGCGACCTGGGGTTTAGGGACCGTATTCTCGTTGCGCATGCTGGGCATGTTTATGGTTCTGCCGGTTCTGACCACGTATGGCATGGCTCTGCAAGGTGCCAGCGAAGCATTAATCGGTATTGCCATTGGTATTTATGGTCTGACTCAGGCCGTTTTTCAGCTTCCGTTTGGCCTGCTTTCCGACCGTATTGGTCGCAAACCATTAATTGTCGGTGGGCTGGCGGTGTTTGCCGCCGGTAGCGTTATCGCTGCGCTCTCTGACTCCATCTGGGGAATTATTCTGGGCCGGGCGCTACAAGGCTCCGGTGCGATTGCCGCTGCCGTTATGGCGCTGCTTTCCGATCTCACGCGCGAACAAAACCGCACCAAAGCAATGGCGTTTATCGGCGTGAGCTTTGGCATTACCTTTGCCATTGCGATGGTGCTTGGCCCGATCATCACTCACAAACTTGGGCTGCACGCGCTGTTCTGGATGATCGCTATTCTGGCAACGACCGGCATTGCGTTGACCATTTGGGTTGTGCCCAACAGTAGCACTCACGTACTTAATCGTGAGTCCGGAATGGTGAAAGGCAGTTTCAGTAAAGTGCTGGCGGAACCGCGGCTGCTGAAACTCAACTTTGGCATTATGTGTCTGCATATTTTGCTGATGTCGACGTTTGTTGCCCTGCCCGGACAACTGGCTGATGCAGGGTTCCCGGCGGCTGAACACTGGAAGGTCTATCTGGCGACAATGCTAATCGCCTTTGGCTCGGTCGTGCCTTTCATTATCTACGCTGAAGTTAAGCGCAAAATGAAGCAAGTCTTTGTCTTCTGCGTCGGGTTGATCGTGGTTGCGGAAATTGTGTTGTGGAACGCGCAAACGCAGTTCTGGCAACTGGTGGTCGGCGTGCAGCTTTTCTTTGTAGCGTTTAATTTGATGGAAGCCCTTCTGCCTTCACTTATCAGTAAAGAGTCGCCAGCAGGTTACAAAGGTACAGCGATGGGTGTTTACTCCACCAGCCAGTTTCTTGGCGTGGCGATTGGCGGTTCACTGGGCGGCTGGATTGACGGCATGTTTGACGGTCAGGGCGTATTTCTCGCTGGCGCAATGCTGGCCGCAGTGTGGCTGGCAGTCGCCAGTACCATGAAAGAACCGGCGTATGTCAGCAGTTTGCGCATTGAAATCCCGGCGAACATTGCCGCAAACGAGGCGTTAAAAGTGCGTTTGCTAGAAACTGAAGGCATCAAAGAAGTGTTGATTGCAGAAGAAGAACATTCAGCTTATGTGAAAATCGACAGCAAAGTGACGAATCGCTTTGATGTTGAACAGGCAATTCGCTAGGCATAAAAGCGAGGCGAAATTGCCTGCTGCGCTACGCTCATCAGGCCTACTAAGCTCCTGATTTACAAGCCTTTGTAGGCCGAACCAGGCGTTCATGCCGCATCTGACATGAACAAAGCGCAGGTTGTCGCGATTAATCGCGGAAGTTTTTGAACTGGAACGGCTGACCCAGATCGCCACCGCGCACCATCGCCATGACAGCCTGCAAATCATCACGAGATTTGCCAGTCACGCGGATCTCATCGCCCTGAATTTGCGCCTGCACTTTCAGTTTGCTGTCTTTGATCATCTTGACGATTTTTTTCTGGGTCGCGCTCTCAATGCCCTGCTTCAGTTTCGCTTCCACAAACCAGGTTTTACCGCTATGAACGATATTTTCCGGTACATCCAGTGAACTGCCTTCAATGCCGCGCTTCAGCAGCTTGGCACGCAGAATATCCAGCAACTGATTGACCTGGAAATCGGACTCGCTCAACACTTTGATGGTTTTGCTGGCGTCGTTCAGCTCAAATGAGGCTTCAACGTTACGGAAGTCAAAACGGGACTCCACTTCGCGGCTCGCGTTATCGACCGCGTTACGTGCTTCCTGAAGATCAACTTCAGAGACAATATCGAAAGATGGCATCTTTTCCTCTCCCTTCATTTTTGATGCGAAGCATAATACCCGCAAAGTTAAATAACCGACAGTCCTGCACCAGGACGTATCCCTTAATTGTGCATAGTCGCAACAGCATGCACAATTAAGGGATAGCCTTATTGAACACCCGGTGTGGTTGCGGGTGAGGAGGAACAATGAAAATTACCGTATTGGGATGCGGTGCCTTAGGGCAATTATGGCTTACAGCACTTTGCAAACAGGGTCATGAAGTTCAGGGCTGGCTGCGCGTACCGCAACCTTATTGTAGTGTGAATCTGGTTGAGACAGATGGTTCGATATTTAACGAATCGCTGACCGCCAACGATCCCGATTTTCTCGCCACCAGCGATCTGCTCCTGGTGACGCTGAAAGCATGGCAGGTTTCCGATGCCGTCAAAAGCCTCGCGTCCACACTGCCTGTAACCACGCCAATACTGTTAATTCACAACGGCATGGGCACCATCGAAGAGTTGCAAAATATTCAGCAGCCATTACTGATGGGCACCACCACCCATGCCGCCCGCCGCGACGGCAATGTCATTATTCATGTGGCAAACGGTATCACGCATATTGGTCCGGCACGGCAACAGGATGGCGATTACAGTTATCTGGCGGATATTTTACAAACCGTGTTGCCTGACGTTGCCTGGCATAACAATATTCGCGCCGAGCTGTGGCGCAAGCTGGCAATCAACTGCGTGATTAATCCACTGACCGCCATCTGGAATTGCCCGAACGGTGAATTACGTCATCATCCGCAAGAAATTATGCAAGTATGCGAAGAAGTCGCGGCAGTGATAGAACGCGAAGGGCATCATACTTCAGCGGAAGATTTGCGTCATTACGTGATGCAGGTGATTGATGCCACAGCGGAAAATATCTCGTCGATGTTGCAGGATATCCGCGCGCTGCGCCACACCGAAATCGACTATATCAATGGTTTTCTCTTACGCCGCGCCCGCGCGCATGGGATTGCCGTACCGGAAAACACCCGCCTGTTTGAAATGGTAAAAAGAAAGGAGAGTGAATATGAGCGCATCGGCACTGGTTTGCCTCGCCCCTGGTAGTGAAGAGACTGAAGCCGTCACCACGATCGACCTCTTGGTTCGCGGCGGTATCAAAGTCACCACTGCCAGCGTAGCCAGCGATGGCAACCTGGCAATTACCTGCTCGCGCGGCGTGAAGCTGCTGGCGGATGCGCCGCTGGTCGAGGTGGCTGATGGCGAATATGACGTGATCGTACTGCCTGGTGGCATTAAAGGCGCAGAGTGTTTTCGCGATAGCACTCTGCTGGTTGAAACCGTTAAACAGTTCCACCGTTCCGGGCGTATCGTCGCGGCTATTTGCGCCGCGCCAGCCACCGTGCTGGTGCCGCACGATATCTTCCCGATTGGTAATATGACCGGCTTCCCGACGCTGAAAGACAAAATTCCCGCTGAACAATGGCAGGACAAGCGCGTCGTCTGGGATGCACGGGTAAAATTGCTGACCAGCCAGGGGCCGGGGACAGCTATCGACTTTGGTCTGAAAATTATCGACCTGCTGGTTGGGCGCGAGAAAGCCCATGAAGTGGCATCACAACTGGTGATGGCGGCAGGGATTTATAATTATTACGAGTAGTGTCGGATGCGGTAAGCGTCGCATCTGACCAGATGCGACGTTACAACCACAAATTACGGGCGATATACCTTCACATTGTTAAAGCCCTGCTCGCGCAGATAGAGCGCCTGCAGACGGCTCATCACCCCGCGCTCACACCACAGTAGCCAGGTTCTGTTCTGGTCGAGATCGCCAAACTTGGTGCTCAGTTTATAGAACGGCAGAGAAACTACATCAATCCCTTCGACTTTCAGTGGCTTATCTTCCTGTTCATCGATAGAACGGATATCGAGGATCACGTCGTTCGGGCCGAAGCCATTGACGGTTTCCACTTCCACCACTTCCTGCTCGGTCTGCTGGGCGATTTCGCGGATATCAACGTTATTCGCTTCTTCAACCACTTTATCGAGAATGCTGAAGTCGAATTTCTCTTCTTCCGCTTCAATCTTCGACTTAACCGCTTTCACCGTCGGGCTTTTGGAGATAACACCGCAATATTCCGGCATCGTGCGAGCAAAGTCTTCGGTGCCAATCTGGCGAGCCAGGTTGATGATGTGCTCTTTGTCGTAAGAAATCAGCGGACGCAGGATCAGCGTATCGGAGACGTTATCAATCAGGCGCAGGTTGGTCAGCGTCTGACTGGACACCTGGCCGAGCGCTTCGCCGGTGACCAGCGCCTGTACGCCGTAACGTTCAGCCACTTTAGACGCGGCACGCACCATCATACGTTTGAGGATAACGCCCATCTGACCGTCGTCGATTTTCTCGAGAATTTCCCCGACGACCGGTTCGAAATTAATAGCGACAAAACGCACGCGGTGGGAGCTGCCAAAACGGTTCCACAGATAATGCGCCACCTGACGCACGCCAATTTCATGCGCCGCGCCGCCAAGGTTAAAGAAACAGTAATGCACGCGGCAGCCGCGACGCATCAACATATAACTGGAAACACCGGAGTCGAAACCACCGGAAATGAGCGACAGCACATCTTCCTGGGTGCCGATCGGGAAACCGCCAATACCTTCGTAGCGGCCTTTAATCAGCAGGAGACGATCGTCTTCCACTTCCAGATGGACAGTCACTTCCGGATTGGTCAGCTTCACGCGCGCGGACTCAATATGCTGATTTAAACCGCCGCCGACGTAACGTTCCACATCAATCGAGCTAAAATCATGTTTGCCACGGCGCTTCACGCGTACGCAGAAGGTTTTGCCTTCCAGCTGATCGCGATACTGAACCAACGCTTTCTCAAAAATATCGTGCATGTCGGTAAATGGCACGTCTTCGACTTCGAGAATATGGTGGATACCCGGAATACGGGTCAGGGCGTCGCGAATAGCCAGACGCTGGTTTTCATCTTTTGCGCGAACTTCGATGTTATCCCAGTGGCGGACGACAGCGAGCGTCTCATCATAGTGCTTTAAAACGTTACGAATGTTCCCGGTAAGGATTTTTATAAAGCGCAAGCGCACAGATTGGCTTTTGATGGTGATTTCCGGGAACAATTTAATGATAAACTTCATGGCGGCAATGGTTCGTTGGCAAGCCTTAAGCGACTTGTATAGGGAAAAATACAGCAGCCCACACCTGCGGCTGCATCCAGGCGCGGAAGTATACCACTAACATCGCTTTGCTGCGCACATCACCTTACCATTGCGCGTTATTTGCTATTTGCCCTGAGTCCGTTACCATGACGGGGCGAAAAATATTGAGAGTCAGACATTCATTATGCCGAAGAAAAATGAGGCTCCCGCCAGCTTTGAAAAGGCGCTGAGCGAGCTGGAACAGATTGTAACCCGTCTGGAAAGTGGCGACCTGCCGCTGGAAGAGGCGCTGAACGAGTTCGAACGCGGCGTGCAGCTGGCACGTCAGGGGCAGGCCAAATTACAACAAGCCGAACAGCGCGTACAAATTCTGCTGTCTGACAATGAAGACGCCTCTCTAACCCCTTTTACACCGGACAATGAGTAATGGACTTTCCGCAGCAACTCGAAGCCTGCGTTAAGCAGGCCAACCAGGCGCTGAGCCGTTTTATCGCCCCACTGCCCTTTCAGAACACTCCCGTGGTCGAAACCATGCAGTATGGCGCATTATTAGGTGGTAAGCGTCTGCGACCCTTCCTGGTTTATGCCACCGGTCATATGTTTGGCGTTAGCACAAACACGCTGGACGCACCCGCTGCCGCCGTAGAGTGTATCCACGCTTACTCATTAATTCATGATGATTTACCGGCGATGGATGATGACGATCTGCGTCGCGGTTTGCCGACCTGCCATGTGAAGTTTGGCGAAGCAAACGCGATTCTCGCTGGCGACGCTTTACAAACGCTGGCGTTCTCGATTTTAAGCGATGCTGATATGCCGGAAGTGTCGGATCGCGACAGAATTTCGATGATTTCTGAACTGGCGAGCGCCAGCGGTATTGCCGGAATGTGCGGTGGTCAGGCATTAGATTTAGACGCGGAAGGCAAACACGTACCTCTGAACGCGCTTGAGCGTATTCATCGTCATAAAACCGGCGCATTGATTCGCGCCGCCGTTCGCCTTGGTGCATTAAGCGCCGGAGATAAAGGGCGTCGTGCTCTGCCAGTACTCGACAAGTACGCAGAGAGCATCGGCCTTGCCTTCCAGGTTCAGGATGACATCCTGGATGTGGTAGGAGATACTGCAACGTTGGGAAAACGCCAGGGTGCCGACCAGCAACTTGGTAAAAGTACCTACCCTGCACTTCTGGGTCTTGAGCAAGCCCGGAAGAAAGCCCGGGATCTGATCGACGATGCCCGTCAGTCGCTGAAACAACTGGCTGAACAGTCACTCGATACCTCGGCACTGGAAGCGCTAGCGGACTACATCATCCAGCGTAATAAATAAACAATAAGTATTAATAGGCCCCTGATGAGTTTTGATATTGCCAAATACCCGACCCTGGCACTGGTCGACTCCACCCAGGAGTTACGACTGTTGCCGAAAGAGAGTTTACCGAAACTCTGCGACGAACTGCGCCGCTATTTACTCGACAGCGTGAGCCGTTCCAGCGGGCACTTCGCCTCCGGGCTGGGCACGGTCGAACTGACCGTGGCGCTGCACTATGTCTACAACACCCCGTTTGACCAATTGATTTGGGATGTGGGGCATCAGGCTTATCCGCATAAAATTTTGACCGGACGCCGCGACAAAATCGGCACCATCCGTCAGAAAGGCGGCCTGCACCCGTTCCCGTGGCGCGGCGAAAGCGAATATGACGTATTAAGCGTCGGGCATTCATCAACCTCCATCAGTGCCGGAATTGGTATTGCGGTTGCTGCCGAGAAAGAAGGCAAAAATCGCCGTACCGTCTGTGTAATCGGCGATGGCGCGATTACCGCAGGCATGGCGTTTGAAGCGATGAATCACGCGGGCGATATCCGTCCTGATATGCTGGTGGTCCTCAACGACAACGAAATGTCGATTTCCGAAAATGTCGGCGCGCTCAACAACCATCTGGCGCAGCTGCTTTCCGGTAAGCTTTACTCTTCACTGCGCGAAGGCGGGAAAAAAGTTTTCTCTGGCGTGCCACCCATTAAAGAGCTGCTCAAACGTACCGAAGAACATATTAAAGGCATGGTAGTCCCTGGCACGTTGTTTGAAGAGCTGGGCTTTAACTACATCGGCCCGGTTGACGGTCACGATGTGCTGGGGCTTATCACCACGCTGAAGAACATGCGTGACCTGAAAGGCCCGCAGTTCCTGCATATCATGACCAAAAAAGGTCGTGGTTATGAACCGGCAGAAAAAGACCCAATCACTTTCCACGCCGTGCCTAAATTTGATCCCTCCAGCGGTTGTTTGCCGAAAAGTAGCGGCGGTTTACCGAGCTATTCAAAAATCTTTGGCGACTGGTTGTGCGAAACGGCGGCGAAAGATAACAAGCTGATGGCGATTACTCCGGCGATGCGTGAAGGTTCCGGCATGGTCGAGTTTTCTCGTAAATTCCCGGATCGCTACTTCGACGTGGCAATTGCCGAGCAACACGCAGTGACCTTTGCCGCCGGTCTGGCGATTGGTGGGTACAAACCCATTGTCGCGATCTACTCCACTTTCCTGCAACGCGCCTATGATCAGGTGCTGCATGACGTGGCAATTCAAAAGCTTCCGGTCCTGTTCGCCATCGACCGCGCGGGCATTGTTGGTGCTGACGGTCAAACCCATCAGGGTGCTTTTGATCTCTCTTACCTGCGCTGCATACCGGAAATGGTCATTATGACCCCGAGCGATGAAAACGAATGTCGCCAGATGCTCTATACCGGCTATCACTATAACGATGGCCCGTCAGCGGTGCGCTACCCGCGTGGCAACGCGGTCGGCGTGGAACTGACGCCGCTGGAAAAACTACCAATTGGCAAAGGCATTGTGAAGCGTCGTGGCGAGAAACTGGCGATCCTTAACTTTGGTACGCTGATGCCAGAAGCGGCGAAAGTCGCCGAATCGCTGAACGCCACGCTGGTCGATATGCGTTTTGTGAAACCGCTTGATGATGCGTTAATTCTGGAAATGGCCGCCAGTCATGAAGCACTGGTTACCGTAGAAGAAAACGCCATTATGGGCGGTGCAGGCAGCGGAGTGAACGAAGTGCTAATGGCCCATCGTAAACCAGTCCCCGTGCTGAACATTGGCCTGCCTGACTTCTTTATTCCGCAAGGAACGCAGGAAGAAATGCGCGCCGAACTCGGCCTCGATGCCGCCGGTATGGAAGCCAAAATCAAGGCCTGGCTGGCATAATCCCTACTCCACTCCTGCTATGCTTAAGAAATTATTCATGGCAGGAGTGGCAGCATGCAATACAACCCCTTAGGAAAAACCGACCTTCGCGTTTCCCGACTTTGCCTCGGCTGTATGACCTTTGGCGAGCCAGATCGTGGTAATCACGCATGGACACTGCCGGAAGAGAGCAGCCGTCCCATAATTAAACGCGCACTGGAAGGCGGCATAAATTTCTTTGATACCGCCAATAGCTATTCCGATGGTAGCAGCGAAGAGATCGTTGGTCGCGCACTGCGGGATTTCGCCCGTCGTGAAGACGTGGTCGTTGCCACCAAAGTGTTCCATCGCGTTGGTGATTTACCGGAAGGATTATCCCGTGCACAAATTTTGCGCTCTATCGACGACAGCCTGCGACGTCTCGGCATGGATTATGTCGATATCCTGCAAATTCATCGCTGGGATTACAACACGCCGATCGAAGAGACGCTGGAAGCCCTGAACGACGTGGTAAAAGCCGGGAAAGCGCGTTATATCGGCGCGTCATCAATGCACGCTTCGCAGTTTGCTCAGGCACTGGAACTCCAAAAACAGCACGGCTGGGCGCAGTTTGTCAGTATGCAGGATCACTACAATCTGATTTATCGCGAAGAAGAGCGCGAGATGCTGCCACTGTGTTATCAGGAGGGCGTGGCGGTGATTCCGGCGCGGGGGCGACTGACGCGTCCGTGGGGAGAAACTACCGCACGACTGGTGTCTGATGAGGTGGGGAAAAATCTCTATAAAGAAAGCGATGAAAATGACGCGCAGATCGCAGAGCGGTTAACGGGCGTCAGTGAAGAACTCGGTGCAACACGAGCACAAGTTGCGCTGGCTTGGTTGTTGAGTAAACCGGGCATTGCCGCACCGATTATCGGTACATCGCGGGAAGAACAGCTTGATGAGCTATTGAACGCGGTGGATATCACTTTGAAGCCGGAACAGATTGCCGAACTGGAAACGCCGTATAAACCGCATCCGGTAGTAGGATTTAAATAAGAGTCCAGGCCTGATGAGACGCAACAAGCGTCACATCAGGCATCGGTGCACAACTACGACAGAATGCCCAGCGGCCAGTGATGACCAATAAAGTACAGGATGCCAGCGGAGATCACCCCGGCGACAATATCATCTATCATGATCCCCATGCCGCCATGCACATTGCGATCAAACCAGCGGATCGGCCACGGTTTCCACATATCCAGAATACGGAAAATCACAAACCCGGCGGCAACCCACTGCCAGTCATTGGTCGGCAGCGCCATGAGCGTGATCCACATACCAATAAATTCGTCCCAGACAATGCTGCCGTGATCGTGCACGCCCATATCTTTTGCGGTCTGATGACAAAGATAGACGCCGATACAGATCCCCAGCATCACCACCAGCGAGTAGAGCTGCCAGGGCAAAAAGGTCATCAGATACCAGAACGGAATCGCTGCCAGCGAGCCCATCGTCCCAGGAACGATCGGGCTTAATCCACTTCCGAATCCGACAGCAAGTAGATGCCACGGATTACTCATCTTCAGGCGACTTTTCGCGACATCTTTATGGCGTGGCAAAATGGTCATATCCTTTCCAGTCTAACGTAACAGGTTCACCGTCACGAATAAAACAAAGCCCTTCGATATCGGCGGTCATTTGCCCGATACAGGTAAACGGTACGCCCAGGTGTCCGAGAGCCACATCCAGCGCTCCACGGTTCAGTTCCGGCACCGTGAAACACAACTCGTAATCTTCACCGCCAGAGAGCGCCCAGCGCAGCGCCTGTTCCGGTTCAACATGGCGAGAAAGCGCATCAGAAAACGGCAGCAATGCCAGGTCAATACGTGCGCCGCAGTCGCTGGCTTTCACGATATGCCCGAGATCGGAAATCAGACCGTCAGAGAGATCGATAGCTGAATTTGCCAGATCGCGCAGTGCCTGCCCCTGTAAAATACGCGGCGATGGACGGAGATGACGTTTGATCAAGTAGTCCGCATCTTTAGCATCGGCAACCTGCAAACGGTTTTGCAAAATCGCCAGCCCGGCGGCGCTATCGCCCGGTGTACCGGTCACATAGATCCAGTCACCCGGTTTCGCCCCAAAGCGCGTTAAGGCTCGTCCCATCGGAACAAAGCCGTGGATACCCAACGTCATTGATAATGGCCCACGCGTGGTATCGCCGCCAATGAGTTGCATATCGTAATAATTGAGAAGATCAAACAAACTGTCGCTGAAGGACTCAAGCCACGCTTCGTCTACGTCCGGCAAGGTTAATGCCAGCGTCAGCCAGGCCGGATCGGCCCCCATCGCTGCCAGATCGCTTAGGTTCACCGCCAGTGCTTTATACGCCAGATCAGCAGGATCGATATCAGGGAGGAAGTGGTTGCCCGCCACCAGCGTATCAGTGCTGATCGCCAGGGTCTGTTTCTCGGGGATATTGAGAAGTGCGCAATCGTCGCCGATGCCCAGTTCGACATCAAGACGAGAACTTCTTACACGGTCAAAATAACGGGCAATCAGGGAGAACTCGCCACATGCCATACGTTATGCCTCAGCAGGTAAAAAAGAAAAGGCCGGCGATCATGGAACGGTCTTCCGTGAATCTACCGGCCTGGATATTACTTTTTGTTAGGGCGAATCACAGGTGCTGCTTTATCGAGTACACCGTTGACGAACTTATGGCTGTCTTCTGCGCCGAACGATTTCGCCAGTTCGATCGCTTCGTTAATGGCCACTTTGTATGGCACATCGCTACGTTTAGACAGTTCGTACAGCGCAATGCGCAGTACTGCTTTTTCTACCTGTCCCAGTTCTTCCAGCAGACGGGACAGGTATGGCTTCATCAGTCCGTCGAGGTATGCGGTATTAGTCGCCACCCCGGCCAGCAGCTCACGGAAGTACAGGACGTCAACGTCTTTTACATCCTGTTCAGCCAGGAACTGGTATTCAACATCAGCGATGTCGTTCTGGGACAACTGCCAGGAGTAGAGCGCCTGGACGGCACACTCACGAGCGCGGCGACGAGCAGCAGGTTTCACGGATTTCCCCTTACTAATTTCAGGCCTTGATGGCTTTCAATACATTAATCATTTCAAGCGCGGTCAGTGCAGCTTCTGCACCTTTGTTGCCAGCTTTGGTGCCAGCACGTTCGATCGCTTGTTCAATGCTTTCAGTGGTCAGAACCCCAAAAGCAACCGGAATTTCGCTGTCCTGGGCAACATGCGCCAGGCCGTTGCTTGCACCACCAGCGACATATTCAAAATGGGCAGTGCCACCACGAATAACCGTACCCAGCGCAATCACCGCGTCGTATTTACCGGTTTTAGCCAGTGCACCCGCCGCCAGCGGCAGCTCATAGGCACCAGGCACCCAAACAACGGTAATGTTTTCATCTTTTACCTGACCGATACGTTTCAGTGCGTCAATTGCACCTTCCAGCAGGCTGTCATTGATAAAGTTGTTGAAACGCGCGATGGTGATGGCGACGCGAGCGTCCGGGGTAGCAACGTTAGCTTCAATAATGTTCATTTTCTTCCTTCGGGTTCGAGTATGGCCCCGCAGGGGGGCGGATTTTAGCATAATATTTCGTGCGCTGCTTCCCTTTCGAGCCGGGAGATCATGCACCCACTAAATGCAGGCAAACATCCGGGCCTACATGACGTATCTCTTTGAATTTAAATTGGGGGGCGTCGGCTAATTTCTCAAGCCCTGGCAGGGTGCATAATCCACGGGCGTCGCTGCCTAATAGTTTAGGTGCGATATAGACAATCAGCTCATCGACTAAACCCGCCTGCAGCAATGCGCCAGCGAGCGTTGGCCCCGCATCCACCCAGATGCTGTTAATCTGCTGTTTACCCAGTTGCATCATCAGTACAACCAGATCCAGATGACCTTTATGCTCTGGAATCAGCAAGGTACGCACCGTTTCCGGCCACTCACGAGAATCTTCCTGCGTACGCGCGAACCAGGTTTCGCCGGGCTGCTGCACAATGTGATGTTCCGGCGTCACGCGATTTTGGCTATCAATCACAATACGTACCGGCTGGCGGAGATTTTGTTGCGGGTAGAGCGCCTGAGTTTGTTCATCCAGTTCGGACCAACGCACCGTTAAGGCAGGATCATCCGCCAGCACCGTGGCGCTGCTGGTTAAAATGGCATGACTTTGCGCGCGCAGTCGTTGTACATCACGCCGCGCCTGGGGCGAAGTGATCCACTGGCTTTCGCCGCTCGCCATCGCCGTGCGACCATCAAGCGATGCGCCAAGTTTTAACTGAATATAAGGAAAGCCGGTGCGCATCCGCTTGAGAAAGCCTTTATTCAATTGCTCGGCTTCACTCATCATCAGGCCGTGGCTGACGTCAATGCCAGCCTGTTGCAGACGGTAAAGTCCACGCCCAGCGACCTGCGGGTTAGGATCTTGCATCGAGGCAACCACGCGCGCCACACCTGCGGCAATTAAAGCATCACAGCAAGGCGGCGTACGGCCGTGATGGCTGCAAGGTTCGAGTGTCACATACGCCGTTGCACCTTTGGCTTTTTCACCCGCCATACGCAACGCGTGTACTTCGGCATGTGGTTCACCCGCTCGTTGATGGTAACCTTCACCGACAATTTCGCCATCTTTGACAATGACGCACCCGACATTTGGGTTGGGGTGGGTGGTAAAACGTCCTCGTTGCGCCAGCTTTAGCGCCCGCGCCATGTAATACTCGTCCTGCACGGCTTAGTCCTCCAGGCGCGCGATCTCTTCGCCAAATTCTTTGATATCTTCGAAACTGCGGTAGACAGAGGCAAAACGGATATAGGCGACTTTATCGAGCTTTTTCAATTGCTCCATCACCAGATTGCCAATCATCTTGCTCGGTACTTCGCGCTCACCGGTGGCGCGCAGCTGCGATTTAATATGATTGATTGCCATTTCAACGTCATCGGAACTCACCGGACGTTTTTCCAGCGCCCGCAGCATTCCGCTACGCAATTTCTCTTCATTAAACGGTTCACGCACGTCGTTGCTTTTTACAACACGCGGCATAACCAGCTCCGCCACTTCAAAGGTGGTGAAACGTTCATTACACACCAGACACTGCCGACGGCGGCGTACGGATGAACCCTCGCCCACGAGACGAGAGTCAATTACCTTAGTGTCCACGGCGAAACAGAATGGGCAATGCATACGGCGTCCTGACCAGGTGGTTAACGGAAATCTATTTTACCCTGAACTGACGATACAACAAAGGCGCAACGCTTTTGAGATAAAGGATCGATGCTTTCGCTGCTTTTACCCTCTACCATTAGGCTAATTGCGACGAGAAAGGGACGACCTATGAATACTAACGTTTTTCGACTGCTCCTGCTGGGAAGCCTGTTCAGCCTTAGCGCCTGTGTGCAGCAAAGTGAAGTGCGACAGATGAAACACAGCGTCAGCACGCTGAACCAGGAGATGACGCAACTCAATCAAGAAACAGTCAAAATCACTCAGCAAAACAGGCTGAATGCAAAATCCAGCAGTGGGGGTTACCTTCTGCCTGGAGCGAAAACACCGGCAAGACTGGAAAGCCAGATCGGTACTTTACGTATGTCGCTGGTGAATATTACGCCTGATACAGATGGCACCACCCTTACACTACGTATTCAGGGTGAGTCGAATGATCCCTTGCCCGCATTCAGCGGAACTGTTGAATATGGGCAAATTCAGGGAACAATAGACAACTTTCAGGAAATCAATGTGCAGAATCAATTGATTAATGCCCCTGCCAGCGTCCTCGCCCCCAGCGATGTTGATATTCCGTTACAATTAAAGGGGATTTCTGTGGATCAGTTAGGCTTTGTACGTATCCACGACATTCAACCTGTTATGCAGTAAACGTATTTCGGGACGATTTTGTGCGTCCCGCAACATCTTTCCCCGTCATTTTGTTACTCTGCTTACATCACCTAGATTGATAGTAAAAGTTTGCAACAAGGGCGAAAGTCAGTACAATCCCCGCCCTAATGTGTGTAAACGTGAACGCAATCGATTACGTAAATGATAGAACTGTGAAACGAAACATATTTTTGTGAGCAATGATTTTTATAATAGGCTCCTCTGTATACGAAATATTTAGAAACGCAATTTGCGCCTTTTTCACTCCCGCAAGGGATTTTCAAACAGTGGCATACATATGAAAAAAACATTACTGGCAGCCGGTGTGGTACTGGCGCTCTCTTCGTCTTTTACTGTCAACGCAGCTGAAAACGACAAACCGCAGTATCTTTCCGACTGGTGGCACCAGAGCGTTAACGTTGTCGGAAGCTATCACACCCGTTTCGGACCGCAGATCCGCAACGATACCTACCTTGAGTACGAAGCATTCGCTAAAAAAGACTGGTTCGACTTCTATGGTTATGCGGATGCGCCGGTATTCTTCGGCGGTAACTCCGATGCTAAAGGTATCTGGAACCACGGTTCTCCGCTGTTTATGGAAATCGAACCACGTTTCTCCATCGACAAGCTGACCAATACTGATCTTAACTTCGGTCCGTTCAAAGAGTGGTACTTCGCGAACAACTACATTTACGACATGGGTCGTAATAAAAATGGTCGCCAGAGCACCTGGTACATGGGTCTGGGTACCGACATCGATACTGGTCTGCCGATGAGCCTGTCCATGAACGTCTATGCGAAATACCAGTGGCAGAACTATGGCGCAGCGAACGAAAACGAGTGGGACGGTTACCGTTTCAAAATTAAATACTTTGTGCCGATTACCGATCTGTGGGGCGGTCAGCTGAGCTACATCGGCTTCACCAACTTCGACTGGGGTTCCGATTTAGGGGATGACAGCGGTAACGCAATCAACGGTATTAAGACCCGTACTAATAACTCTATCGCTTCCAGCCATATTCTGGCTCTGAACTACGATCACTGGCACTACTCTGTCGTAGCTCGTTACTGGCACGACGGTGGTCAGTGGAACGACGATGCAGAACTGAACTTCGGCAACGGCAACTTCAACGTTCGCTCTACCGGCTGGGGTGGTTACCTGGTCGTAGGTTACAACTTCTGATTATGAAAATGCCGGGATTTATTCCCGGCATTTCTGATTGTTAACAACGTGAGCTTTGTTCATGCCGGATGCGGCGTAAACGCTTTGTCCGGCCCACAAAAGCACGTAAATTCAATATATTGCTGAAATAACGTAGGCCTGATAAGCGTAGCGCATCAGGCAATTTTACGTTTTAATCACTTCTTCTTGTTCATCATCGCTTTCAGGTCAGCGAATGGGTTGTACTTCGCTTCACCGACATCTTTCTGCGCATCTTCCCCTGCGATAACGGTCGTACCATACTGATCCGCTTCGGTATATTTCGAATGCTCATGATCGTGGCAATAGAGACAAAGCAATTCCCAGTTACTGCCATCTTCCGGGTTATTGGTATGGTCGTGATCAATGTGGTGAACGGTAAGTTCACGCAGGTTGGAATAAACAAACTCGCGGGAACAGCGACCGCAGACCCACGGATATATTTTTAATGCTTTTTCGCGATAGCCGCTTTCTAACCGCGCATAGTTTTTTGGGATGATAGCCATGAAGAGTTACCTGGATGAAATGTAGGGTTACGCGCAGTTTCCCAAGATGCGGGGATTTTCGCAATCTCCATACATCAAAAAAAATCCCGATCTTCTGACCGGGATTTTCAACATCAACGGGAACTTGATTACGGCAGAATTGACGGCTGATCCGCCCCTTCTTTTTCCACTTTCTGCTGCAACATGTGTTCGCGCTTCATACCCAGTTTCAGAGCCAACGCAGATGCCACATAGATGGAAGATGCAGTACCGATGGAAACACCGATAAGCATGGTCAGCGAGAAGCCTTCCAGTACCGGACCACCGAAGAGGTACAGCATCAGGATAACCATCAAGGTAGTACCGGATGTGATCAAGGTACGGTGCAGCGTCTGGGTCAAGGACACGTTAAAGATTTCGTAAGGCGTACCGCGACGGATCTTGCGGAAGTTTTCACGAATACGGTCCGATACCACGATACTGTCGTTAAGCGAGTAACCGATAACCGACATCAACGATGCCACAATGGTCAGGTCAATCTCGATATGGAATAACGACAAAATACCCAGCGTAATGATAACGTCGTGCGCCAGCGCAATAACAACCCCTGCCGCCAGTCGCCACTCAAAGCGAAAACCTACGTACACAAGGATAGACAGCAGCGCCGCCATCAACGCCATCGCACCGGTTTGCGCAAGGTCTGCCCCCACGCTCGGACCGACGAACTCAATACGCTTCACTGCTGCATTCTGATTGGTGGATTCGTTAATCACCTTCAGAACCTGGCTGCCCAGCACCTGACCGCCGGTTTCGCCTTCAGCAGGCGGCATACGGACCATGATGTCGTGGCTGCTACCAAAGTTTTGCAGCATTGGCTCTTCAAAACCGGCTTTTTGCAATGCATCACGCATTACGTCAATTTCAGCCGGTTTTTCGAGCGTAATTTCGATAACCGTACCACCGGTGAAATCCAGCCCCCAGTTAAAGCCGCGCACGCCCATAATAACGATAGCGGCGATTAACAGCAGACCAGAGATGCCGAAAGCCCAGTAGTCCCAGCGCATAAAGTCATAGACTTTACGGCCGTGGTTTAGTTGTTCAACAGTATATTCCTGTGCCACATCGCACTCCTCAGATTGACAGCTTCTTGACGCGCTTGCCGCCATATAGCAGGTTTACGATGGCACGCGTACCGACAATCGCGGTAAACATCGACGTCGCCACACCGATACCGGTAGTAATCGCGAACCCTTTAATTGCCCCGGTACCCACTGCGTACAGGATGATGACTTTAATCAGCGTGGTGATGTTCGCATCGAAGATAGAACTGAATGCGCCACGATAACCTTCATCAATTGCCTGTTGAACAGTACGTCCGTTGCTCAACTCTTCTTTAATACGTTCGTTGATCAGTACGTTCGCATCGACCGCCACCGCAAGGGTTAAGACGATACCCGCGATACCTGGCATACTCAGCGTTGCGCCTGGCAACAGCGACATAATGCCGACGATTAAGATCAAGTTGGCAATCAGAGCACTGGTCGCAATCAGACCAAACTTCTTATAGAAGATGATCATGAACAGAATAGAAACCAGCAGACCGGCAAGGCAAGCCTCCAGCCCCTGTTCAATGTTCTGCATACCCAGGGTTGGGCCAATGGTACGTTCTTCAACAATCTGAATCGGCGCGATCAACGCACCGGCACGCAGCAGCAGTGACAGCTGACGGGCTTCGTTCGGGTTGTTGATGCCGGTGATACGGAAGCTGTTACCCAGACGAGACTGGATGTTGGCGATGTTAATCACCTCTTCCTGTTTCACCAGAACCGCACGACCATTTGCATCTTTCTTACCGCTGTCTTTGTACTCCACAAACAGGGTTGCCATCGGTTTGCCGATGTTGTCCTTAGTGAAGTTAGACATGATGTTACCACCAGCGCTATCGAGCGAGATGTTAACCTGCGGTTGGTTGTATTCGTCCTGGCTGGAAGTGGAGTCGGTGATATGGTCACCGGTCAGAATTACGCGTTTGTACAGCACAACTGACTGACCTTCGCGGGTCTGTTTCACTTCAGAGTCGCCCGGTACGCGACCGGATGCCGCAGCGGCCTGGTCAACGTTGGTGTTTACCAGACGGAATTCCAGCGTTGCCGTCGCACCCAGAATCTCTTTCGCACGCGCAGTGTCCTGAATACCTGGCAGTTCAACAACGATACGGTCAGCACCCTGACGCTGAACCACCGGCTCCGCTACGCCAAGTTGGTTTACACGGTTACGCAGGATATTGATGTTCTGCTGCACCGCATATTCACGCGCTTCACTCAGACGAGCATCGCTCATTACCGCACGCAGCTGGTTGCTGCCCTGGCTACTAATCACTAGGTCCGGATGGCGCTTGCTCAGATACGCAATGGCTTCATCACGAGCTTTAGCATCGCGGAAAGTAATGCTCAGGCCGTAGTTGTTTTCTTTACGAACGGTGGTATACGGGATGCCCTTTTCACGCAGATCGCTGCGCAGGCTATCGATATTTTGTTCCTGGAGTTTGCCAAGCGCGGTGTCCATATCCACTTCCATCAGGAAGTGAACGCCGCCACGCAGGTCAAGGCCGAGCTTCATCGGCTCAGCGTGAATAGCTGCCAGCCAGCGCGGCGTTGCCGGGGCAAGGTTAAGCGCCACGACGTATTTGTCACCCATAACGCCCATTAATGCTTCACGAGCGCGCAGCTGGGTGTCAGTGGAGTCGAAGCGCGCAAGAATAGCGCCCTCTTCCAGTGCCACAGACTTAGCAGTTATTTTTTCTTCTTGTAACGTTTTCTGGACCTGGATCAGCGTTTGCTCACTGGCGGCGACTCCGCGCGCACCAGTGATCTGAACAGCCGGATCCTCACCAAACAGGTTGGGAAGCGCATACAGCAGACCGATGACAATCACCACGATCAGCATGACGTACTTCCACAAAGGATAACGGTTTAACACGGCAATTCCCTTAGGGAAAAATTTTAATTACAGCGCCTTCATGGTGCCTTTCGGCAGGACGGCAGCTACGAAGTCACGTTTAATAACTACTTCAGTGGTGTCATTCAGCGCGATAGCAATGTAGCCGTTTTCCGCTACTTTGGTTACGCGACCAACCAGGCCACCGTTCGTCAGAACTTCATCACCTTTGGCAATGGAGTCCATCAGCTTTTTGTGTTCTTTGGTGCGCTTCTGCTGTGGACGCAGGATCATGAAATAGAAAATCAGACCGAATACCACCAGCATCAAAATCAAAGACATCGGGCTACCTTGCGCCGGTGCACCCGTTGCCGCTACCGCATCAGAAATAAAAAAGCTCATTAAATTTCCCTCATTATTAATATTAATCAACGTTCAAAGGTGGTACTTCTCGCCCCTGACGCTGGTAAAAATCAGTTACGAAGCTCTCTAATTTACCCTCTTCAATGGCCTTGCGTAAACCCGCCATCAAACGCTGGTAGTAACGAAGGTTATGAATGGTGTTGAGTCGCGCGCCTAATATTTCGTTGCAACGGTCAAGATGATGCAAGTAAGCGCGTGAATAATTGCGACAGGTGTAGCAATCACACTCAGGATCGAGTGGGCCAGTATCGCTCTTATACTTCGCATTGCGGATTTTCACCACGCCATCGGTCACGAACAAATGACCATTTCGGGCGTTGCGGGTTGGCATTACGCAGTCAAACATATCGATACCACGACGTACGCCTTCAACCAGGTCTTCTGGTTTACCAACGCCCATCAGGTAACGCGGTTTGTCTGCCGGAATTTGCGGGCATACATGCTCCAGAATGCGGTGCATATCTGCTTTCGGCTCACCCACAGCCAGACCGCCGACAGCGTAGCCATCAAAACCGATATCTACCAGACCTTTAACAGAAATATCACGTAAATCTTCGTAAACGCTGCCCTGAATGATACCAAACAGCGCATTTTTGTTTCCGAGACTGTCAAAACGCTCACGGCTACGCTTCGCCCAACGCAGAGACATATCCATGGAGCGTTTTGCGTAATCCCAGTCAGCAGGATACGGCGTACACTCATCAAAGATCATGACGATATCCGAACCAAGATCGTACTGAATCTCCATTGATTTTTCAGGATCGAGGAAAATCGGATCGCCGTTGATCGGGTTACGGAAGTGCACGCCCTGTTCGGTGATTTTACGAATATCGCCAAGGCTGAAGACCTGGAAGCCGCCGGAGTCGGTGAGGATCGGCCCCTTCCACTGCATAAAATCGTGCAGATCGCCGTGCAGTTTCATGATTTCCTGGCCCGGGCGCAGCCACAGGTGGAAGGTGTTGCCGAGGATAATTTGCGCGCCAGTGGCTTCAACTTCTTCCGGCGTCATCCCTTTTACGGTGCCGTAGGTGCCAACAGGCATAAAACAAGGCGTTTCCACTACGCCACGATCAAAGACCAGGCGGCCACGGCGTGCGCGACCGTCGGTGGTGTCCAGTTCAAATTTCATTTTTTCTCCACTACGTCAGAAAAACAGTCCAACGTTTTAAACCAGCGCCGCGGAATTACTCCCCGACGCGCTCATTAATTGCCTGCGGATTGTACGTAATAAACATCGCATCACCGTAACTAAAAAAGCGATATTTCTCTTCTACCGCTGCTTTATAGGCGTTCATGGTGTGTTGATAACCGGCAAAGGCCGAAACCAGCATAATCAGCGTCGACTCTGGCAAGTGGAAGTTCGTCACCAGCGCATCGACCACTTTGTACTGGAAGCCCGGATAGATAAAGATTTGGGTATCGTCGAAGAACGGTTCAATGAGATCGTTTTTCGCTGCCTGAGCCGCGCTTTCCAGCGAACGTACTGAAGTGGTGCCAACCGCAATCACCCGGTTACCGCGCGCTTTCGCCGCCAGTACCGCGTCTACCACATCCTGCGGTACTTCAGCGTATTCCGAGTGCATGATGTGATCTTCAATGGTGTCGACGCGCACCGGCTGGAAGGTGCCCGCACCAACGTGCAACGTCACAAACGCCATCTCCACGCCTTTGGCGCGCAATTTTTCCAGCAAAGGCTCGTCAAAATGCAGACCAGCGGTCGGGGCTGCAACCGCGCCCGGTTTTTCGCTATAAACGGTTTGATAAAGTTCGCGGTCAGCGTCTTCGTCCGGACGGTCGATATACGGCGGCAGCGGCATATGGCCGATACTGTTGAGGATATCCAGTACCGAACGATCATCATTGAATTCGACTTCAAACAGTGCGCCGTGGCGCGCGGTCATTGTTGCGTTAATACTTTCGTCATCGCCCAGCAGCAGTTCTGCGCCAGGTTTTGGCGCTTTCGAGGCGCGAATATGCGCAAGAATGCGTTTGTCGTCGAGCATCCGCTCAACCAGCACTTCAATCTTGCCGCCGCTGGCTTTACGCCCAAACAGGCGCGCCGGGATCACGCGAGTATTATTAAAAACCAGAAGATCGCCGGGGTTGAGCTTATCGAGTAAATCGGTGAAAGTACCGTGCGTCAGCGCGCCCGTAGGCCCGTCCAGCGACAGTAAACGACAGCTACTGCGTTCAGGCATGGGGTAGTGGGCAATCAGGGATTCGGGCAATTCAAAGGAGAAATCGGTAACGCGCATGACACTGACTCAGACTAAAATAAGAGGCGGGTAGTCTAGTGCCGGGGCGCTCTCCCTGCAACCTTTACCCCCCTTTGGATAGAATATAATCGATGAATTTTTTAGCTCACCTGCATTTAGCCCATCTCGCGGAAAGCTCGCTTTCCGGCAATTTACTGGCTGATTTCGTACGCGGAAATCCTGAAGAAAGTTTTCCGCCCGACGTCGTGGCTGGCATTCATATGCATCGACGTATCGACGTATTGACTGACAATCTGCCGGAAGTCCGCGAAGCACGGGAGTGGTTTCGTCGTGAAACGCGCCGCGTTGCGCCTATTACGCTGGATGTCATGTGGGATCACTTTCTTTCCCGCCACTGGTCGCAGCTGTCGCCGGACTTTCCGCTACAGGAATTTATCTGTTATGCCCGCAAGCAAGTGATGACGATTTTGCCGGACTCACCGCCACGTTTTATCAATCTAAACAATTACTTGTGGTCAGAGCAGTGGCTGGTGCGCTATCGCGATATGGATTTCATCCAGAACGTGTTAAACGGCATGGCAAGCCGTCGCCCACGTCTGGATGCCCTGCGTGACTCCTGGTACGATTTAAACGCCCATTATACCGCCCTCGAAACCCGCTTCTGGCAGTTTTATCCGCGGATGATGGCGCAGGCGTCACACAAGGCGTTATAAAACGTTAGTTCATCCATACCGTAGCCGAAATGGCAGGCAAAGCCAGAATCCCGTCAGTCAGTTGCCCATGCCCTTCTTTGCATTGCCATTGCACGGCATTGAGAAACGGTGACGCGGGTAGCACCACTTCACAGGCCTCGCCACGGTTGATTGCCACCAGTACACGTTGCTGATTCAGCACGCGGACAAATACCACTACGTTATCTTCCGCATACAGCACCTGACAGCCGCCACGACGCAGCGCCTGACTTTTCTTACGCAGCACAATCATTCGCCGGTACAGCGCGAATAACGCCGTATCCTGCTTTTCCACCTGCCAGGGGAACGGTTTACGGCAAAACGGATCGTTTTTACCATCCAGTCCCACTTCATCACCGTAATAAATGCACGGTACACCAGGCCAGGTGAACAGCCAGACCACCGCCAGCGGCAGGCGCGCAATATCCCGACCGAGCAGCGTTTTAAATCGCGCAGTATCGTGGCTGTCGAGCTGATTAAACATACGTAATTGTTGTTGATGAGAAAGCCCTGCGCGGTAATTATCCATCCAGGCCATACAGGTTTGGGCATCAATTTGCTGCGGATCGTAAGAGATATCGGTATTGGCAAGAAATCCCCACAACGGGAATGTGAAGCCACGATAGTTCATGGCGGCATCTTCCACATCGGCCTGTAACCATTGCCGTGCATCGCCAAAATGTTCGCCGACAATATACGCTTCCGGCTGGGTTTCTTTCGCCGCTTCGGTGATCCCAGCAACGTGCTGCATATTATTGCGCGCCCCACCCGCCTCCCCCAGCATATGCACCACATCCAGCCGCCAGCCGTCCATACTCCACGGCGCTTTCAGCCAATGGCGGACAATACTGTCTTCCCCGCGATAAATTTCATTCACCAGACTTTCCGACTGATAATCCAGCTTCGGCAAGCTGGCATAGCCAAGCCAGTCGAGCGCCGTGCCATCATCACTAAACGAGTACCAGTCGCGCCAGGGCGATTCAGGGTTGTGACAAGCTCCCCCCGTGCCACGATTGTGCCTGTCAAACCAGGCATGGGAATCGCCACTGTGGTTAAACACGCCGTCCAGCACCAGCCGCATTCCCAGCTGCTGCGTATTGTGTCGCAAAAGCAGCAACGCCCCATCACCGCCAAACTGCGGATCGACATGGCGATAATCCTCGGTATCGTATTGATGTACGCTGGGAGCTTTAAACACCGGATTGAGATACAGCGCTGTCACGCCAAGCTTTTTCAGATACGGCAGTTTTTCGCTTATCCCGTCCAGATCGCCGCCATAGAACGTTGATCCGCCCGCCTGCGCCGTGACCGGTTCATCCCAGTCACGCAAGATGATCTCTTGTCCGGCTGCATGATGGTAATAGACATGATCCTGTTCAGCTTCACGAGGAAGACTACGCGCAAAACGATCAGGGAAGATCTGATAAAAAATCTGATCCGCAGCCCATTGTGGGCCGATATCCGGTACATCGACGGCAAACTGCTCCAGTCGTGCCGGCGGCATTCGGCTGAAGCCCTGCGGTGACGCCTGGCTGCGGCTGACTGCGCTGCTTATGCATTGGTACTGACATTTCTTCGTTATCGTGTTCTGTACGCAGCATAATGCGCTGCGGTGGGTCTTCGCCCGTCAGCCACAGTGTAATGAGCAGTTGATCTTTGCTTTGTTTAACAAATGGGGGCACCGGCAGGTGCCATGCATTTAACATCATAATTCCCCTGTGATGAAAATCTGATCACCTTGCCATAGCCTAATGCAGGATCACTCATCATCTGAAGGATATTTGGGGGAGGAGGACGGGGGCGGATAACTTTCGGAATAGCCGGATCAGGATTTCCTCCTGAACCGGCTTACAGAACGCAAGGATTACTGGTTTTCAGCCAGCTGACGATCGTGGCGACGCTTAAACATCCAGCCAATCAACAGCACAACAATCCACGCGAAACCGACATACAGCGAGATACGCGTATCCGGGTGATAACCAATCAACCCGATAATAAAGAGCAGGAAAATCAGCCCGCCGATGGTCGTTGCTACCCCACCCGGCACTTTAAATTTCAGCGCCTTAACTTCTTCTGGCGGCAAACGGCGACGGAAGGCGATTTGCGACAGCAGGATCATAATCCACACCCATACCGTGGCGAAGGTTGCCAGCGAAGCGATCACCAGGAAGACGTTTTCCGGCATGATGTAGTTCAGATACACCGCAAACAGCAGCGCGGTAGTCATCACCAGCACCGTAACCCACGGAATACCGCGACGCGACGTTTTGCTGAAAATTTTCGGTGCGCTGCCCTGCTCTGCCATACCGTGGAGCATACGGCCTACGCCAAATACGTCACTGTTAATTGCCGACAGCGAAGCGGTCAGCACAACAAAGTTAAGAATGCTGGCGGCAAAGGTAATGCCCATATGCTGGAACGTCAGCACGAACGGGCTACCGGCAGTGCCAACCTGATTCCACGGGTAGATAGACATAATGACGAACAGCGTACCGACGTAGAACACCAGAATACGCATCGGCACGGAGTTAATCGCACGCGGAATCGATTTCTCAGGATCTTTCGCTTCACCGGCGGTAATCCCGATAATTTCGATCCCACCGTAAGCAAACATCACCATTTGCAACGACATTACCATGCCAAGCCAGCCGTTACTGAAGAAGCCGCCGTTGCTCCACAGGTTATGAATACCGGTCGGTTGCCCGCCGTTGCCAATCCCCCAGATGATGATGCCGAAACCGGCGACAATCATGATGATGATGGTGGCGACTTTAAAGAACGAGAACCAGAATTCCAGCTCACCGAATACCTTCACGCTCATCAGGTTTACGGCGCAAATGATCAGCACCACGCTCAGTACCCAAATCCAGTGCGGCACCGTCGGGAACCAGACACCCATATAGATACCAAAAGCGGTCACATCGGCGATGGCGACAATTAGGATTTCAAAGCAGTAGGTCCAGCCGGTAATGTAACCTGCCAGCGGGCCGAGGTTTTCCTGCGCATAACGCGAGAAAGAGCTGGCGGCCGGGTTATGTACCGACATTTCCCCCAGCGCACGCATAATGATATACGCCGCGATACCACCGATAATATAGGCCAACAACACGCTCGGACCGGCCATTTTGATGGCGTCTGCCGAACCGTAAAACAGCCCGGTGCCAATTGCTGAACCCAGTGCCATAAAGCGTATGTGGCGGGTACTTAGCCCACGCTTTAGCTTGTTCTTACTTTCCATCAATTCCTAACCCATCAACACAATAAAAAACCACGGGGCATCGCAGCCCCGTGGTTAAAACAAATGTTCAGTGATTTAGTGAGCGCTGGAGGTCACCTGACGACCTGCCGCGCGATCCCAGATAATGGCCAGAACCACCATCACCACTGTTGGCATTAACCACGCCAGGCCTTGTTCGGCCAGCGGTAAACGCTGCGCCCAGGACGGTAAGATATCGCTGAATGCAGATGCTTTGATCCCGTCGAGAATACCAAAAAGCAGGCTGATAAACATCGGCGGGGCAATCACGCGGGACGAATTATGCCACCATGAGCGTGTAAAACTTAATACAACCAGTGCGATACACGGCGGATAAATAGCGGTCAGCACCGGTACGGAGATCTGGATCAGCTGGCTTAAGCCGAGGTTAGACACCACCATCGAGAAGCCGCCGAGGATAAACACCAGCGTACGATAAGAGAGCGGTACGTACTGGGCAAAGAATTCTGCACAAGCACAGGTCAGGCCAACTGCCGTTACCAGGCAGGCGATGAAGATTAACGCCGCCAGCAGGAAGCTACCGCCGCCGCCAAATGTGTGCTGAACGTAAGCATGCAGAATAGCAGCGCCGTTTGCAGACTGATCGACCAGCGACGCGCTGTCTGAACCCAGACGGAACAGCGCCAGGTACAGCAGAGTCAGACCAACACCCGCCATCAGGCCAGCCCAGACGGTATAACGGGTCAGCAGACGCGCTTCGGTAACGCCACGAGAACGCGCCGCGTTAACAATAACGATACCAAACACCATTGCGCCCAGCGTATCCATGGTCAGATAGCCGTTAACGAAGCCGTTAGAAAACGCAGCGTTTTGATAAGCCTCAGTCGCCGTGCTGATAGAACCCGCCGGCCAGACAATAGCGGCAACAGACAGGATGACCAGCGCGATAATTTTCAGCGGCGCAAGGAAGTTGCCCACGGTATCCAGCAGCTTGCCCGGATAGAGCGAAACCAGAATAACGATAGCGAAATAGACCAGGCTGTAGATAAACAGCGGCAGCGCGGAATCACCCGTCAGCGGCGTAATCCCCACTTCAAAGGAAACGGTAGCTGTACGCGGCGTAGCGAAAAGCGGCCCCACCGCCAAGTAACAAACCGTTGCCAGCAGCACGCCAGCGACTTTACCGATTGGCGTGCTGAGGCTGTCAACACCGCCGCCAACTTTTGCCAGCGCCACTACCGTTAATACCGGCAGGCCAACGGCAGTAATGAGGAAGCCGAATGCCGCAGTCCAGACGTGTTCGCCTGCCTGCAAGCCGACCATTGGAGGGAAAATAATGTTACCTGCGCCGACGAACAACGCAAATGTCATAAAGCCCAGAGCGATGATATCGCGCGATCTTAATTGATGGGTCATAAATCATACTGCCTGTGGATGTGGTGTTGTAACGTTAAATTTTTGTGCCAATCCCTGGGGATGATACAGCGGTATATTTAAACAATTTTAGCGGGAAATACTCCCAACCAGGCGCGGCGAAGAATAGTTTTTCGATTTACCGCGTTAATGCAGTCAGTATGACAGCACCTGAAGCGCAATTTAAACGCTTATAACGTTTTAAAGCAAGGAGGGATCTAAAAACCAGAGGTATATAGCGATAAGAAATCACCAACCAGTATAAAACACTATTTCCGTGAAAAAGACATGGCTAATCACGCGAACAAAAAATCACCAACCGTTGTAAAATCTAACGCCCGTATTTTGACTGCAAAGAAAATAAGCCAGCATCGACTGGCTTATGGCAATAAAAGATGACAAAGGCGGATTAATCGCTGTTTTTGGCAATTAAACGTTCCGGGATAACAAAACTGAAACGTGTTCCTTTTCCTACTGTACTCTCAATATTCAGGCGACTTTCGTGATGATTCACAGCATGTTTCACGATCGCTAACCCTAATCCGCTACCGCCGGTTTGCCGGGAACGCGCTTTATCAACGCGATAAAAACGCTCGGTCAGGCGCGGAATATGCTCCGGTGCAATGCCCGGTCCGTTATCTTCAACGCTAAATTCGGCACCGTGCGGCACTCGCTGCCAGCGTACGGTGATATGCGTGCCTTCTGGAGTATGATTCACGGCGTTATAGACCAGGTTCGAAATCGCACTGCGTAGCTGATCTTCGTTGCCAGACACTTTGAGGCCGTTATCTATCTCAAAGGTAAATGTCTGTTTTTTCTGACTCAGAGTCTGAGCCTCGCGCTCAACAACGCGCAGCATCATCGGCACATCAACCTTTTCATTGAGCAATTGCGTCGGCGCGGCTTCAATTTTCGACAGCGTTAGCAACTGCTTCACCAGCCCTTCCATCCGCTGGGTCTGCTCGCGCATGGTGTGCAACGCTTTTTCGCGTACCGCGCCTTCCAGCGGCTGCTCATCCATCATCTCCAGGTAACCCTGTAACACGGTCAATGGCGTACGTAACTCATGGCTCACGTTGGCAAAAAAGTTACGCCGCGCCCCTTCCAGTTGATGCATTTGCGTGACATCACGCGCCACCATTAGCAACTGTTTGTGGGTATAAGGCATGACGCGAATTTCCAGATGCCGCCCGGTGTTGAGCACCAGATTGAGCGGGCGAGAAAAATCACGCGTTTTCAGATATTGCGTAAACTCCGGGTAACGCAGTAGGTTAAGGATGTTCTGCCCGTTATCTTCCGGCCAGCGCAAACCAAGAATTTGTTGCGCTAGACCGTTACACCAGAAAATACCGCCCTCTTCCGTGGTCAGCACCACCGCGTCGGGCAGCGACTCCGCGCCGCTACGAAAGCGTTTAATCAGATTGCCCAGTTCACGGCGGCGTTTTTTATTTCGCAGCTGCATCTGGTGTAAGCCGTATAGTAGCGGTTCCCAGCTACCACGCCCCGGTGGCGGGGTCATAATGCGATCCACCCACAACCACCATGAAAGGCGCAATAAATTCCAGAAATGCCAGATAAGCAGTCCTGTTACCGATGCCAGCAAAAACCAGGGCAGGTAACCAAAAAATGCACCCAGGATGAAAGCCGGGAGGCAGCAAAGTAGCAGCTCCAGCACCAGCCTTTTCCACGACAGCCGTTCCAGCAGGTAAGATACTCCAGTTAAGAAATCATAAGCCCTGCTCTGCGTCCGATGAGCAAGGCGTTAAAAGCGGGTTGAAAAACGATATCCTGTACCGCGCACGGTCTGCACCATGCGGTCATGCCCGCCGGGCTCCAGTGCTTTACGCAGGCGACGAATGTGGACATCGACCGTGCGGTCTTCCACATACACGTTAGTTCCCCAGACGTGGTTTAACAGCTGCTCGCGGCTGTACACGCGCTCAGGATGCGTCATAAAAAAGTGCAGCAGTTTAAATTCTGTCGGCCCCATCTCCAGCGGCTCTTCGCCCGCCATCACTCGGTGAGATGTCGGGTCGAGACTTAATCCCTGCATCTCAATCACCTCTTCCACCGCCATTGGCGAAATACGGCGCATTACCGCTTTGATTCGCGCCACCAGCTCCTTCGGCGAAAACGGCTTGGTGATATAGTCATCCGCGCCGGTTTCAAGGCCGCGCACGCGATCTTCTTCTTCCCCTCTGGCGGTCAACATCACCACTGGAATATCCCGGGTCATCGACTCGCGCTTGAGGTGTTTGATGAACTGGATACCGGAGCCGCCAGGTAACATCCAGTCAAGGAGAATTAAATCCGGCCAGGGTTCATTCAGTTGATTCACAGCACTGTCATAATCTTCCGCTTCGACCGGCTGAAAGCCATTTTGTTCGAGCACGAAGCAGACCATTTCGCGAATTGGAGCTTCATCTTCTACGACCAGAATACGTCTCGCCATGATTTGCCCTGTTGTAATAAATAGGTTGCGATCATTAATGCGACGTCATTATGCGTCAGATTTATGACAGATTTATGAAAAGCTCGTCGCACATATCTTCAGGTTATTGATTTCCGTGGCGCAGAAAAAAGCAAATGGCACATCTGTTTGGGTATAATCGCGACCATGCTTTTTCGCCAGGGAACCGTTATGCGCATCCTTCACACCTCAGACTGGCATCTCGGCCAGAACTTCTACAGTAAAAGCCGCGAAGCTGAACATCAGGCTTTTCTTGACTGGCTGCTGGAGACAGCACAAACCCATCAGGTGGATGCGATTATTGTTGCTGGTGATGTTTTCGATACCGGCTCGCCGCCCAGTTACGCCCGCACGTTATACAACCGTTTTGTTGTCAATTTACAGCAAACTGGCTGTCATCTGGTGGTACTGGCAGGAAACCATGACTCGGTCGCCACGCTGAATGAATCGCGCGATATCATGGCGTTCCTCAATACAACCGTGGTCGCCAGCGCCGGACATGCGCCGCAAATCTTGCCTCGTCGCGACGGGACGCCAGGCGCAGTGCTGTGCCCCATTCCGTTTTTACGCCCGCGTGACATTATTTCCAGCCAGGCGGGGCTTAACGGTATTGAAAAACAGCAGCATTTACTGGCAGCGATTACCGATTATTACCAACAACACTATGCCGATGCCTGCAAACTGCGCGGCGATCAGCCTCTGCCCATCATCGCCACGGGACATTTAACGACCGTGGGTGCCAGTAAAAGTGACGCCGTGCGTGACATTTATATTGGCACGCTGGACGCGTTTCCGGCACAAAACTTTCCACCAGCCGACTACATCGCGCTCGGGCATATTCACCGCGCACAGATTATTGGCGGCATGGAACATGTTCGCTATTGCGGTTCCCCCATTCCACTGAGTTTTGATGAATGCGGTAAGAGTAAATATGTCCATCTGGTGACATTTTCAAACGGCAAATTAGAGAGCGTGGAAAACCTGAACGTACCGGTAACTCAACCCATGGCGGTGCTGAAAGGCGATCTGGCGTCGATTACCGCACAGCTGGAACAGTGGCGCGATGTATCGCAGGAGCCACCTGTCTGGCTGGATATCGAAATCACTACTGATGAGTATCTGCATGATATTCAGCGCAAAATCCAGGCATTAACCGAATCATTGCCTGTCGAAGTATTGCTGGTACGTCGGAGTCGTGAACAGCGCGAGCGTGTGTTAGCCAGCCAACAGCGTGAAACCCTCAGCGAACTCAGCGTCGAAGAGGTGTTCAATCGCCGTCTGGCACTGGAAGAACTGGATGAATCGCAGCAGCAACGTCTGCAGCATCTTTTCACCACGACGTTGCATACCCTCGCCGGAGAACACGAAGCATGAAAATTCTCAGCCTGCGCCTGAAAAACCTGAACTCATTAAAAGGCGAATGGAAGATTGATTTCACCCGCGAGCCGTTCGCCAGCAACGGGCTGTTTGCCATTACCGGCCCAACCGGTGCGGGGAAAACCACCCTGCTGGACGCCATTTGTCTGGCGCTGTATCACGAAACTCCGCGTCTCTCTAACGTTTCACAATCGCAAAATGATCTCATGACCCGCGATACCGCCGAATGTCTGGCGGAGGTGGAGTTTGAAGTGAAAGGTGAAGCGTACCGTGCATTCTGGAGCCAGAATCGGGCGCGTAATCAACCCGACGGTAATTTGCAGGTGCCACGCGTAGAGCTGGCGCGCTGCGCCGACGGCAAAATTCTCGCCGACAAAGTGAAAGATAAGCTGGAACTGACAGCGACGTTAACCGGGCTGGATTACGGGCGCTTCACCCGTTCGATGCTGCTTTCGCAGGGGCAATTTGCTGCCTTCCTGAATGCCAAACCCAAAGAACGCGCGGAATTGCTCGAGGAGTTAACCGGCACTGAAATCTACGGGCAAATCTCGGCGATGGTTTTTGAGCAGCACAAATCGGCCCGCACAGAGCTGGAGAAGCTGCAAGCGCAGGCCAGCGGCGTCGCGTTGCTCACGCCGGAACAAGTGCAATCGCTGACAGCGAGTTTGCAGGTACTTACTGACGAAGAAAAACAGTTACTTACCGCGCAGCAGCAAGAACAACAATCACTAAACTGGTTAACGCGTCTGGACGAATTGCAGCAAGAAGCCAGCCGCCGTCAGCAGGCCTTGCAACAGGCGTTAGCCGAAGAAGAAAAAGCGCAACCTCAACTGGCGGCGCTCAGTCTGGCACAACCGGCACGAAATCTTCGTCCGCACTGGGAACGCATCGCAGAACACAGCGCGGCGCTGGCGCATACTCGCCAGCAGATTGAAGAAGTAAATACTCGCTTACAGAGCACAATGGCGCTTCGCGCGAGCATTCGCCACCACGCGGCGAAGCAGTCAGCAGAATTACAGCAGCAGCAACAAAGCCTGAATACCTGGTTACAGGAACACGACCGCTTCCGTCAGTGGAACAACGAACTGGCGGGTTGGCGTGCGCAGTTCTCCCAACAAACCAGCGATCGCGAGCATCTGCGGCAATGGCAGCAACAGTTAACCCATGCTGAGCAAAAACTTAATGCGCTTGCGGCGATCACGTTGACGTTAACCGCCGATGAAGTTGCTACCGCCCTGGCGCAACATGCTGAGCAACGCCCACTGCGTCAGCGCCTGGTCGCGCTGCATGGGCAGATTGTTCCCCAACAAAAACGTCTGGCGCAGTTAATGGTCACTATCCAGAATGGATCTCTGGAACAGACGCAACGTAATGTCGCACTTAACGAAATGCGCCAGCGTTATAAAGAAAAGACGCAGCAACTTGCCGATGTGAAAACCATTTGCGAGCAGGAAGCGCGCATCAAAACGCTGGAAGCCCAGCGTGCACAGTTACAGGCGGGTCAGCCTTGTCCACTTTGTGGTTCCACCAGCCACCCGGCGGTCGAGGCGTATCAGGCGCTGGAGCCTGGTGTTAATCAGTCTCGATTACTGGCGCTGGAAAACGAAGTTAAAAAGCTCGGCGAAGAAGGTGCGGCGCTGCGCGGGCAACTGGATGCATTAACGAAGCAGCTTCAGCGCGATGAAAACGAAGCGCAAAGCCTCCGACAAGATGAGCAAGCACTTACTCAACAATGGCAAGCCGTCACGGCCAGCCTCAATATCACCTTGCAGCCACAGGACGATATTCAACCGTGGCTGGATGCACAAGATGAGCACGAACGCCAGCTGCGGTTACTCAGCCAACGACATGAATTACAAGGGCAGATTGCCGCGCATAATCAGCAAATTATCCAGTATCAACAGCAAATTGAACAACGCCAGCAGCAGCTCTTAACGGCATTGGCGGGTTATGCACTGACATTGCCACAGGAAGATGAAGAAGAGAGCTGGTTGGCGACACGTCAGCAAGAAGCGCAGAGCTGGCAGCAACGCCAGAACGAATTAACCGCGCTGCAAAACCGTATTCAGCAGCTGACGCCGATTCTGGAAACGTTGCCGCAAAGTGATGATCTCCCGCACAGCGAAGAAACTGTGGCGCTGGATAACTGGCGGCAGGTTCATGAACAATGTCTCGCATTACACAGCCAGCAGCAGACGTTACAGCAACAGGATGTTCTGGCGGCGCAAAGTCTGCAAAAAGCCCAGGCGCAGTTTGACACCGCGCTACAGGCCAGCGTCTTTGACGATCAGCAGGCGTTCCTTGCGGCGCTAATGGATGAACAAACACTAACGCAGCTGGAACAGCTCAAGCAGAATCTGGAAAACCAGCGCCGTCAGGCGCAAACGCTGGTCACTCAGACAGCAGAAACGCTGGCACAGCATCAACAACACCGACCTGACGGGTTGGCTCTCACTGTGACGGTGGAGCAGATTCAGCAAGAGTTAGCGCAAACTCACCAAAAGTTGCGTGAAAACACCACGAGTCAAGGCGAGATTCGCCAGCAGCTGAAGCAGGATGCAGATAACCGTCAGCAACAACAAACCTTAATGCAGCAAATTGCTCAAATGACGCAGCAGGTTGAGGACTGGGGATATCTGAATTCGCTAATAGGTTCCAAAGAGGGCGATAAATTCCGCAAGTTTGCCCAGGGGCTGACGCTGGATAATTTAGTCCATCTCGCTAATCAGCAACTTACCCGGCTGCACGGGCGCTATCTGTTACAGCGCAAAGCCAGCGAGGCGCTGGAAGTCGAGGTTGTTGATACCTGGCAGGCAGATGCGGTACGCGATACCCGTACCCTTTCCGGCGGCGAAAGTTTCCTCGTTAGTCTGGCGCTGGCGCTGGCGCTTTCGGATCTGGTCAGCCATAAAACACGTATTGACTCGCTGTTCCTTGATGAAGGTTTTGGCACGCTGGATAGCGAAACGCTGGATACCGCCCTTGATGCGCTGGATGCCCTGAACGCCAGTGGCAAAACCATCGGTGTGATTAGCCACGTAGAAGCGATGAAAGAGCGTATTCCGGTGCAGATCAAAGTGAAAAAGATCAACGGCCTGGGCTACAGCAAACTGGAAAGTACGTTTGCAGTGAAATAACTATTCAGCAGGATAATGAATACAGAGGGGCGAATTATCTCTTGGCCTTGCTGGTCGTTATCCTGCAAGCTATCACTTTATTGGCTACGGTGATTGGTAGCCGTTCTGGTGGTTGTGATGGTGGTATGAAAAAAGTCATTTTATCTTTGGCTCTGGGCACGTTTGGTTTGGGGATGGCCGAATTTGGCATTATGGGCGTGCTCACGGAGCTGGCGCATAACGTAGGAATTTCGATTCCTGCTGCCGGGCATATGATCTCGTATTATGCACTGGGGGTGGTGGTCGGTGCGCCAATCATCGCACTCTTTTCCAGCCGCTACTCACTCAAACATATCTTGTTGTTTCTGGTGGCGTTGTGCGTCATTGGCAACGCCATGTTCACGCTCTCTTCGTCTTACCTCATGCTCGCCATTGGTCGGCTGGTATCCGGCTTTCCGCATGGCGCATTTTTTGGCGTCGGCGCGATCGTGTTATCAAAAATTATCAAACCCGGAAAAGTCACCGCCGCCGTGGCGGGGATGGTTTCCGGGATGACAGTCGCCAATTTGCTGGGCATTCCGCTGGGAACGTATTTAAGTCAGGAATTTAGCTGGCGTTACACCTTTTTATTGATCGCTGTTTTTAATATTGCGGTGATGGCATCGGTCTATTTTTGGGTGCCGGATATTCGCGACGAGGCGAAAGGAAAGCTGCGCGAACAATTTCACTTTTTGCGCAGCCCGGCCCCGTGGTTAATTTTCGCCGCCACCATGTTTGGCAACGCAGGTGTGTTTGCCTGGTTCAGCTACGTAAAGCCATACATGATGTTTATTTCCGGTTTTTCGGAAACGGCGATGACCTTTATTATGATGTTAGTTGGGCTAGGGATGGTGCTGGGAAATATGCTAAGTGGCAGGATTTCAGGACGTTATTCACCACTGCGTATTGCAGCAGTGACTGACTTTATAATTGTACTGGCACTGCTGATGCTCTTTTTCTGCGGCGGCATGAAAACAACGTCGCTTATTTTTGCTTTTATTTGTTGCGCGGGATTATTTGCCCTTTCAGCACCGCTACAAATATTGTTACTACAAAACGCCAAAGGCGGAGAGTTATTAGGTGCCGCAGGTGGGCAAATAGCGTTTAACCTCGGTAGCGCCGTCGGCGCATATTGCGGTGGTATGATGCTGACGCTGGGGCTGGCATATAATTACGTGGCGCTGCCTGCCGCCCTGCTTTCGTTTGCTGCGATGTCGTCGTTGCTACTGTATGGTCGCTATAAGCGCCAGCAAGCGGCGGATACTCCGGTGCTGGCGAAACCACTGGGGTAGGTTATAGTCTCGGTGTTCATTACTTATTGCCGGATGCGGCGTGAACGCCTTATCCGCCCTACGCGGTTCTGGCACATTTTGCAGGCCTGATAAGACGCGGCAAGCGTCGCATCAGGCATGATGCGCCAATTGCCTACGTTTTTTACTCTTGTGGCCATAACCACGCAGCGCCGCGTACGCCGCTGGAATCACCGTGCTTCGCCTTACGCACCGGCGTTTCACATTCGCCGCCGAAGACAAATTGTTTAATCAACTGCGGAACCGTTTGATATAAACGGTCTACATTGCTCATCCCCCCGTTACTTTATTCGTACCCCTTATAATGGGGTGTTAGCCAGCCAGACCCGGCATGATTACTGCCCCCAGTCGTCCATGATCCGGGGGGGGATGTCACCGGGTCTGGTGGGGCGCTGGTAACCGCTAATAGGGGTCAGGTCAGGCACTTTTGCCGGGACCGTCTGTAACGTGGATGCCGGTACCTGCTC
>NZ_MECT01000548.1:0-22658 GCF_001722145.1 Shigella sp. FC1544 | reverse complement strand
CCCCACTGTTCGTCCATTTCCGCGCAGACGATGACGTCACTGCCCGGCTGTATGCGCGAGGTTACCGACTGCGGCCTGAGTTTTTTAAGTGACGTAAAATCGTGTTGAGGCTAACGCCCATAATGCGTGCAGTTGCCCGGCATCCAACGCCATTCATGGCCATATCAATAATTTTCTGGTGCGTACCGGGTTGAGAAGCGGTGTAAGTGAACTGCAGTTGCCATGTTTTACGGCAGTGAGAGCAGAGATAGCGCTGATGTCCGGCAGTGCTTTTGCCGTTACGCACCACCCCGTCAGTAGCTGAACAGGAGGGACAGCTGATAGAAACAGAAGCCACTGGAGCACCTCAAAAACACCATCATACACTAAATCAGTAAGTTGGCAGCATCACCATAGCGGTAATGCGTTTTATTCCCATTCGTATTTTTAATAATTGAAGTTTATATTTTACCTTTTGCAAATAATAAAATAACAAATTATAGTGACGCCACAGCAACAAATATAACCTTTGTGGAGCACTATCATGCTGAAACCAGAAATGATTGAAAAACTTAATGAGCAGATGAACCTGGAACTGTACTCTTCACTGCTTTATCAGCAAATGAGCGCCTGGTGCAGCTATCATACCTTCGAAGGTGCTGCCGCGTTCCTGCGCCGTCACGCCCAGGAAGAGATGACGCATATGCAGCATCTGTTTGATTACCTGACTGATACCGGCAATTTACCGCGTATTAATACCGTTGAATCTCCGTTTGCTGAATATTCCTCACTTGATGAATTATTCCAGGAAACCTATAAACACGAACAATTAATCACCCAGAAAATTAACGAACTGGCTCATGCTGCAATGACCAATCAGGACTACCCAACATTTAATTTCCTGCAATGGTATGTTTCTGAGCAGCATGAAGAAGAGAAACTGTTCAAATCGATTATTGATAAATTAAGCCTGGCAGGCAAAAGCGGCGAAGGTCTGTATTTTATCGACAAAGAACTCTCTACCCTCGACACACAAAACTAATGCTCTCCGGCGGCAGGTTTACTGCCGCCGTTTCAAATCAGTGACGGCAAATCTTACTCTGATCGGTCGAAAAACCGTCTTTCGAAGGTATAAATTTGCCTTTTGCTGCCAGAAACGCTACCAGCTCTCCCGCTGTCATCCCTTCTGCCGAGCAGGTGTGAAAACGTGCCTGTTCACCAAAACGCGCTTTAATTGCTGCTTCCAGACTGGCATGCGTATATTGCTCGCCTGATTCAATCATCATATTTAACACTTCATGACCGTGAATAGAGTCCATCGTTCCTCCTCAAAAAAAGCCTAGCGTAGCGATTGCCGCTTATGAAGACTTTGCGCCAGAGCAGAACTGAATGCTTTTTATTGTACATTTATATTTACACCATATGTAACGTCGGTTTGACGAAGCAGCCGTTATGCCTTAACCTGCGCCGCAGATATCACTCATAAAGATCGTCAGGACAGAAGAAAGCGTGAAAAACAGAACTCTGGGAAGTGTTTTTATCGTGGCGGGAACCACAATTGGCGCAGGCATGCTGGCAATGCCGCTGGCTGCGGCAGGTGTTGGTTTTAGCGTCACGTTAATCTTGTTGATTGGGCTTTGGGCGTTGATGTGCTACACGGCGCTATTACTGCTGGAGGTGTACCAGCATGTTCCGGCAGATACCGGTCTGGGCACGCTGGCAAAACGCTATCTGGGACGCTACGGTCAATGGCTGACGGGCTTCAGTATGATGTTCTTAATGTATGCTCTGACTGCGGCATACATCAGCGGTGCCGGTGAATTGTTGGCCTCCAGCATCAGCGACTGGACAGGTATTTCAATGTCGGCAACCGCTGGCGTGCTGTTGTTCACTTTTGTTGCCGGTGGCGTGGTTTGTGTTGGAACATCGCTGGTCGATTTATTTAACCGTTTTCTGTTCAGCGCCAAAATTATTTTTCTGGTGGTGATGCTGGTATTGCTGCTACCGCATATTCACAAAGTGAATCTTTTAACCCTGCCGTTGCAACAGGGGCTGGCTCTGTCAGCAATCCCGGTGATTTTTACCTCATTTGGTTTTCACGGTAGCGTGCCGAGTATTGTCAGCTATATGGATGGCAACGTTCGTAAGCTACGCAGGGTGTTTATAACCGGTAGTGCGATCCCCCTGGTAGCATATATTTTCTGGCAGGTGGCAACGCTTGGCAGCATTGATTCAACAACCTTTATGGGATTGCTGGCTAATCATGCTGGATTAAACGGGCTGTTACAGGCGTTACGCGAAATGGTGGCCTCTCCGCATGTTGAGCTGGCAGTGCATTTATTTGCTGATTTAGCCCTCGCCACGTCATTTCTCGGCGTTGCGTTAGGCTTATTTGATTATCTGGCTGATTTATTTCAGCGTTCAAATACCGTTGGTGGACGGTTGCAAACTGGTGCAATTACCTTTCTGCCGCCGTTGGCGTTTGCACTGTTTTATCCACGAGGATTTGTGATGGCGCTGGGTTACGCCGGTGTGGCGCTGGCGGTACTGGCATTGATTATCCCTTCGCTGTTGACCTGGCAAAGCAGAAAGCACAATCCTCAGGCGGGTTACCGGGTCAAAGGTGGTCGTCCGGCGCTGGTGGTGGTGTTTCTCTGTGGTATTGCTGTGATTGGCGTGCAATTTTTGATTGCGGCAGGGTTGTTACCAGAAGTGGGGTGATCAGATAGCCTCAAATTCCTTATTGGGTGCCAGAATTAACGCTGACACCCAATTTGGCCTCTTAATGCAGGCAGCACTGCTTAAATTTCTTACCACTACCGCACGGGCAAGGATCGTTACGCCCCGGTTTCTCTTCTGCTTTGATCGGTTGCTGAACAGCTTTTTCCTGCGGATGCGCCATCCAGTACGCATGTAGATCAAGCGCCGCCAGTCGAATGGCATCTACGCTCTCTTCAAACGCTTCTGGCGACATCTTTTCTACCCGCTCGAAGTTTTCCTCAGTACCGTGCAGCGCAATCGCCTCCAGCGCTGGTTTTAACGAATCGGGCAACGTTGACCAGTCAGAAAGTGCCACGCCCCGCATATAGCCAAAGCACCACTCCTCAACAATCGTCAGCTCGCTGCCATCAACTTCTCGCAAGCCGAATAACGGCTCAAACTGCTCCGGGAATTCGTTCAGACGCTCTGCGGTATCGGCCATATGTTGAAAAGCCAGGTTCATAAAGCGCGTCATCTCTTTCTCTGACGCCCAGCGCGGCACATAGTCAGCCCCACCCCACACGGCAACCAGCCACTGTTCCGGTTCAATCTCTTGCGGAGAACTCAACACCGCCGTCAATAAATCGTCCAGCTCCGCCACATCAAGGATGGCGTGGTTAGTGTTGTATTTGGTCAGAATATCGTCCAGCCATTCCAACTCACTTTCGTTTAACGGTCCCGTTTTCATACGCTTTTCCTTGTGGATCTCAACTCGCCAGCACCTATCTTACATGCCGGTCCGTATCAGAGATACTTTTTGAGTGGCTTTGCCGGTGATTAAAAATTAAGGAGGATGTAACGACAAGTTGCAGGCACAAAAAAACCACCCGAAGGTGGTTTCACGACACTGCTTATTGCTTTGATTTTATTCTTATCTTTCCCATGGTACCCGGAGCGGGACTTGAACCCGCACAGCGCGAACGCCGAGGGATTTTAAATCCCTTGTGTCTACCGATTCCACCATCCGGGCTCGGGAAGAAAGTGGAGGCGCGTTCCGGAGTCGAACCGGACTAGACGGATTTGCAATCCGCTACATAACCGCTTTGTTAACGCGCCAAATTCTTCAGGCCTTTCAGCCAGACATCCGCTTGACGCCGATGTCTTTTAAACTGGAGCGGGAAACGAGACTCGAACTCGCGACCCCGACCTTGGCAAGGTCGTGCTCTACCAACTGAGCTATTCCCGCATTCATTAAGCAATCAGTTAATCACTTGATTTTATTATCGTCTGGCAATCAGTGCCGCCTTTCGATGCGTTGCATTCTACTTACCTGGCGCGATGAGTCAACGATATTTTTCACCACTTTTGATCGTTTGCTGAAAATTACGCCGAAACGATCACTGATCAAGCAAATCTGCACGCGCAGCGCTCAAATATTGCAACATTGACCACAGAGTCAGTACCGCAGCCACAAAGAAAAGTGCAATACCGGCGTACTCAACCCAAATGTTCGGACGCCACAGCAGCCAGGCCAACGCCACCATCTGGGCAGTGGTTTTCACTTTCCCAATCCAAGAGACAGCCACGCTACTGCGTTTACCCAACTCCGCCATCCATTCGCGTAGCGCAGAAATAATAATTTCACGGGCGATCATCGTTGCCGCCGGTAGGGTCACCCACCAGCTGTGATAATGCTCGGTTACCAGCACCATGGCGATAGCCACGAGAACTTTATCTGCTACAGGGTCAAGGAAAGCACCAAACCGGGTACTCTGGTTCCAGCGGCGTGCCAGAAAACCATCGAACCAGTCAGTCACCGCCGCGACGCAGAAAATGAGCGCGGCGGCAAACGGCGACCAGGTGACAGGCAGATAAAAGACCAATACAAAGAATGGGATAAGGATGACACGGAATAGTGTAAGCAACGTAGGGATATTAAATTGCATAATGACGGGTAACTATCTGTTGTCAGTAAGATTACCCCTATGTTGCTACAGAGACATCAATGTTTCAACGACCAGAAGATCTTTTCTGCCAGACCTTGCGAAATACCCGGCACTTTTGCAATTTCCTCGACGCTGGCGTTACGTAAACCTTGCAAACCGCCCATATATTTCAACAACATTTGCCGACGTTTTGGCCCGACGCCTTCAATGGTTTCCAGGGAACTGGTATTTTTGACCTTCGCCCGTTTTTTACGGTGCCCGCCAATCGCGTGATCATGTGATTCATCGCGAATATGCTGGATAACATGCAGCGCGGGTGAATCTGGCGGCAAACTAAATCCCTCACCTTCCGGCTCAAAGAACAGCGTTTCCAGTCCAGCCTTACGATCTGCTCCTTTGGCAACGCCAAGTAGCAGCGGATGATTTTTATCCCATGAGACATCCAGTTCGGCGAAGACATTTTTCGCCTGCGCAAGCTGGCCTTTGCCGCCGTCGATAAGGATCACATCCGGGATCTTACTGTCGTCAATGGCTTTACCATAACGCCGACGCAGCACCTGATTCATCGCCGCATAATCATCGCCCGGCGTGATGCCTGTAATGTTATAGCGTCGATACTCCGCACGCAGCGGGCCGTTAGCATCAAACACCACACAGGAAGCGACGGTTTGTTCGCCCATGGTATGGCTGATGTCAAAGCACTCCATCCGCTTCACTTCCGGCAATTTCAACACGCTGGCAAGCGCGGTCAGTCGCTGGTGAACGGTAGATTGCTGCAAAAGTTTGCTGGTTAAGGCCGTCGCCGCATTGGTGCGCGCGAGTTTCAGATAACGCGCCCTATCGCCGCGAGGTTTGGTTTGAACATTAATCTTGCGTCCCGCCAGTTCTGAAAGGGAATCGGCGAGCAGCGTTTTATCGCTAAGATTAAAATCGAGCAGGATCTCACCCGGTAAGGTGCGCATCTGGCTGCCTTGTAAATAGAACTGACCTACGAAGGTTTCTACCACCTCGCTCAGTTCCGTACCGCCAGGCACTTTCGGGAAATAGCTGCGGCTGCCGAGCACTTTGCCCTGACGAATGAACAATACGTGGACACAAGCCATGCCGGCATCGAACGCCACACCAATAACGTCAAGGTCGTCGCCGGTATTGGAAACAAACTGTTTTTCGGTGACGCGTCGCACCGCCTGAATTTGGTCGCGAATACGTGCCGCTTCTTCAAACTCCAGATTCTGACTGGCAGTTTCCATACGGCTAATGAGTTGCGTAAGCACCTGATCATCTTTGCCAGACAAAAACAGGCGCACATACTCGACCTGCTGAGCGTATTCTTCTTCACTCACCAGTCCTTCAACGCACGGTCCCAGACAGCGCCCTATCTGATATTGCAGACACGGACGCGAGCGATTGCGATAAACACTATTTTCGCACTGGCGAATGGGGAAAATCTTTTGCAGTAGCGCCAGAGTTTCACGTACGGCATAGCCATTCGGGAACGGGCCGAAATATTCACCTTTGGCATGCTTCGCACCACGATGCATCGCCAGACGCGGGTGGGTATCGCCACTCAGGAAGATAAAAGGATAAGATTTATCATCGCGTAGCAAAACGTTGTAACGCGGCTGATAGAGTTTGATGTAGTTGTGTTCCAGCAACAGCGCTTCGGTTTCTGTATGAGTAACCGTTACATCAATTTGCTGAATCTGGGCGACCAGCGCTTCGGTTTTGCGCGAAGCGAGGTTGCTACGGAAATAGCTGGAAAGCCGTTTTTTCAGGTCTTTCGCTTTGCCGACATAGATAACCGTACCACCAGCATCGTACATGCGATAAACGCCTGGCTGGCTGGTTACGGTTTTTAAAAACGCTTTTGCGTCAAACTGATCACTCACTGACTTGATAATGTCTCCGCATTACACAGACCATGGCGAATTGCCAGGTGAGTCAGCTCAACATCGCCATGAATGTTTAGTTTACTGAACATACGATAGCGGTAGCTGTTCACCGTTTTCGGACTGAGATTGAGCTGTTCTGAGATCTCATTGACCTTCTGGCCCTTGGTGATCATCAGCATAATCTGCAATTCACGTTCAGACAAACTGGCAAATGGGCTTTCTGTTTTTTCTGGTTCGATCTGGCTTAACGCCATTTGTTGAGCGATGTCAGAAGCAATGTAACGCTGCCCTGAATAGACAGAACGAATCGCACTCACGACTTCCTGCGGAGCCGCGCCTTTGCTGAGGTAGCCCGCAGCACCGGCCTGCATGACTTTCGCTGGTAAAGGGTTTTCTGTATGAACGGTAAGCATGATGATTTTGACATCAGCTGTGGAACGCGCGATTTTACGCGTCGCCTCAAGACCGCCAATGCCCGGCATACTCATGTCCATTAGCACCACGTCAACGGCATTTGTCCGGCACCACTTAACGGCGTCTTCACCGCACGATGCCTCACCGACGACTTTTATACCCTTTATATCTTCCAGAATGCGTCGTATCCCTGCGCGCACCAGTTCGTGGTCATCAACAAGTAGAACGTTGATCAAAGAAATATCTCCAGAAATAGGGATAACGCTACTGATAGTTAGTCATTCGTATATTAGCGGTTTTTATTGCAACTTTGAAACGTTAAAAATGGTGGGTATTCGATTTTTCTCTCGTTTTTGTCAATTCGATTGTCCACAGTTATGGTCACGCCCGTCACCAACGGCTTACCGGATCGTTTCACAGTAAGCCCTACGATGAAATGTGACAAAAATTGACTTTATTCAGCAAAAATGAAAATCAGCCCGCTGAATATGTAACATTAATTAACCCGAACAATACGGGCAAAAACATTCATGATAAAAATATTTATTGGTCATTATATTAACGTATTTTATAGCACTGCCGATATCACGCTCAAAAAACAACCACTGCTATTTTTAGCAAAGCTTATGGTATACTCCGCCGCCTTAACATTTTTCACCGCAAATTTTCATTGCAACATGACGAGGAAAATAAATGAGTACGCCTGATTTTTCTACTGCCGAGAATAATCAAGAACTGGCAAATGAAGTCTCCTGCCTGAAAGCGATGCTGACGCTGATGCTGCAGGCGATGGGACAAGCTGACGCGGGCCGCGTGATGTTAAAGATGGAAAAACAGCTTGCGCTGATCGAAGACGAAACCCAGGCTGCAGTATTTTCCAAAACGGTTAAGCAAATTAAACAAGCCTACCGTCAGTAATATAAAACCGGCTGAGAGCGTGCCTTTCAGCCGGTTTTTGCATCTGGCACGCAGAAAGAAAAGCGATCAAATTAAGCCAGTAGCGGCCGCGTAACAGGCCACCTGGGTCTTATTTGGTGCATTGATTTTTTTCTGCATGTTTTTCTGATGGAAATTGACCGTATTCTCAGAGATTGACAAAATCATCGCTATCTCTGCTGATGTCTTCCCTTCCGCCGTCCATTTCAGAATTTCTTTTTCGCGCTTGCTGAAATTCATCTCTGGCGTCATCACTATTTCATCATTTAAACGCATCAGAGCCATCAGACTTTCGCGCACCAGTAACTGCATTTTTAATTGCAGTTCATCACTAAGAATGGGTATTTCGCGCGTGCTGCAACGGGAAAAGGACAAAAAGCCCAGCGCCCGATTTGGCAGCATTAAATACTGAGTGACACCGCGGCGTAAACCATGTGCGTGCGCGGCTTCCCATAATGGCTGTGCTTCGCTGAATAAGTCATCATTCCACATTAAATGGCCCTGACTAAAGTTTTCAGGGTTCAGCACAGGATCAATTGCGAGAAAATTTTTTGCCTGATAATAACTAACCCACGACTCAGGGTAATTGGTGTAGAAAGCCACTTTAGGTCGCGTGAATGGTACCGGGTGGCGAACACATAACGAATAGTAATCGTACTCCAGCTGCTGAGCCTGAAGCTCTATTTCATGGTAGACCTCTTCTGCGGCCTCCATCCTCTGAAAACGCAACAGCATCGTGCGACGCCAGCTGAAAAAATCCGTATCCTGCATAGTAAACCGCAACGCCCCTGAGAGTGAGTATCATTTATAATGATAATTCAAACTATCACATAAATAAGATTTATATATAATTTATATTATTCAGGCAATGAATTACTTTTGCAAGCCATCGCATTCTCTTATGTTATTAATGAGTTATGCTGATTTGTTAAGCAGTTTTATCACGCTTGAAATGGCGTCCCGCCCCGACAGGTGAATCGTCGGGGCTGATTTTTTCTTATTATTGCAGCAGAAACTTCTCGAGGAACTGTCGGGTGCGAGGCTGCTGGGGATCGGCAAATAACGCTTTTGCTGCCCCCTGCTCGACTATCCGCCCCAGGTCCATAAAAATCGCCCGGTCCGCAACATCCCGGGCAAAGCTCATTTCGTGCGTCACAATCACCATCGTGCGCTTTTCCTGCGCCAGCTGGCGGATTGTGTTCAGGACTTCGCCCACCAGCTCTGGATCCAGCGCTGACGTTGGCTCGTCAAACAAAATCACCTCAGGACGCATTGCCAGCGCACGCGCAATCGCTACACGCTGCTGTTGACCGCCAGACAAACGACGTGGATAGCTGGTTTCTTTACCGGCCAGCCCAACTTTCGCCAGCAGCTCGCGAGCGCGCGCCGTGGCCTCTTCTTTCGGTTCGCCTTTGACGATCACCGGCCCTTCAATAATGTTTTCCAGCACCGTACGATGCGGAAACAAATTAAAGTTCTGGAAGACAAACCCGACGTGCTGACGCAACTGGCGAATCAGCGATTTTTGCTGACTTAATGAACGTGCAGTATCAATAGTGATATCGCCAACGGTGATCGTTCCCGCTTCCGGTTGTTCCAGCAGATTTATGCTGCGTAGCAACGTGGTTTTGCCGGAACCACTCGGACCGATAATTGCCACCACTTCGCCAGGCTTTACCTCGAGGTCGATACCGTGCAGCACCGTCTGACCGTGGAATTTTTTCACCAGGTTCTTAACTTCAATGGCACTCATTTGGGTTCTCTCTCCTGGCGATTAAGTTGATTCTCAAAATGGTTCTGCAACGTCGATAACACAGTCGCCATGATCCAGTAGATGAGCGAAGCCGCCAGGTACATGGTGAACACCTCCAGCGTGCGCGAGGTAATCAACTGCGCCTGACGGAACAGCTCCGGCACCTGGATTGTCGCGGCCAGCGACGTATCTTTTACCAGACTGATAAAGCTGTTCGACAGCGGCGGCAACGCCACCCGCGCCGCCTGTGGCAAAATCGCGCGACGCATGGTCTGCCACGGCGTCATACCAATACTGGCAGCGGCTTCCCACTGACCTTTATCAATAGAAGAAATGGCGGCGCGCAGCGTTTCGGCGGCATAGGCGGCAGTGTTCAGCGACAGACCAATCATTGCTGACGGAATGGGATCTAATTCGATACCAAACTGCGGCAGGCCGTAATAGATCATAAACAGTTGTGCGATGAGCGGCGTACCACGAAAAATAGAGATATAAAAACGCGCCAGCCAGCGCACGGGCCAGATTGGCGACAGGCGCATCAGCGCGAGAATAAACCCGAGTAGTAAGCCAAAAAACATGCCGCCGATACTGAGTTGCAGGGTATACCCAGCCCCTTTCAACAGGAACGGCAAGGAATCAATAACCAGTTGTATACTTTCTTGCATGAGCGTTCCCGGAGCTAAACGTGGGGATGATAGGCGAACAGCGCAGGCGCGCCGCCGGTATGAATAAACAGAATCGGCCCTTCATCTTTGAAGCGTTTCTGACTGATACCGTCAATCAGCCCCGCCATCGCTTTTCCGGTATACACAGGATCAAGCAGAATGCCTTCCAGACGCGCCAGCAATTTCACTGCTTCCATGCCTTCGTCGTTCGGCACGCCGTAGCCAGGTGCAAAATAGTCATCCCAGAGTAAAATTTCCGCTGATGCGGTCAGCTCCAGTTCTTTCGCAATCGCCTGTTGTAGGTTAACCACTTTCGGCAATTGATCGGCAACGGAACGCGACACGGTCACGCCAATCAGTTCGCTTTCAGGCATCAGGTGTTCCAGCCCAACAGCCAATCCGGCGTGAGTTCCGGCACTGCCCGATGCGACCACCACCGACGAAATATTAACCGCCCCTTCACACTGTTGCGCGATTTCCAGCGCACTCTCCACATAACCCAGCGCGCCCAGAGCATTAGAACCGCCAACCGGAATGACATACGGGCGAAAGCCTTGTGCTTCGACTCGCGTCGCCAGCTCTTCCAGTTGGGCATTGGGATCGGTCAGTGCGTCGCACATTTCAATCTGGGTATTGAACAGATTCAGCAACAAACGATTGCCGTTGGTTAAATAGTTTTCTGCGGTTGTGCCAATAGGATTTTCCAGCAGCGCCACGCAGTGCAGGCCGAGTTTCGCCGCAACTGCGGCAGTCTGCCGCACATGGTTAGACTGGATCGCGCCGGCAGTAATCAGCGTATCGGCACCTTCGCGCAGGGCATCTGCCGCGAGAAATTCCAGCTTACGTAATTTATTGCCGCCCATTGCCATGGGTGTGACGTCATCCCGTTTGATGAAAATTTCCCGTCCAAGATAATCAGAAAAGCGCGGCAGATATTCGAGCGGCGTTGGCGCGCCGATAAACTCCAGCCGTGGAAAACGGGTTAAATTATGCAGTGGCATAATAGCCTCCGATGTGTGTTGTTGTGATTTTCTTATTATGCACGCTGAAAACGCGTTAATAAAAAAGGCGCTAGTGAAAGCGCCCTTTTTTGTCATTATGCTGATTATTTGGTCACATCAGCACCAAACCATTTTTCGGAAAGGGCTTGCAGAGTGCCATCTTTTTGCATTTCCGCAATTGCATCGTTCACTGCTTTCAGCAGGTCTTCATTTCCTTTACGCAGCGCCACGCCAGACTCCTGACGGGAGAATGCTTCACCGGTTACTGCCAGCGTATCGTTGGTTTTCTTCACCAGATCCAGCGCCGCCAGACGGTCAACGAGGATCGCATCGATACGGCCTACGCGCAGATCCTGATATTTGGTCGGGTCATCATCATAGGTACGCACATCGACGCCCTGAACATTCTGCCGCAGCCACTCTTCATAGTTGGTACCCAGACCGACACCCACTTTTTTGCCTTTCAGATCAGCAGCCGTTTTAATGGTGCCTTCGTTACCTTTTTTCACCAGCGCCTGAATACCAGAAATGGTGTACGGGGTAGAGAAATCGTATTTTTTCTTGCGCTCATCAGAAATGGTGACCTGATTAATCACCACATCAATACGTTTAGAGTCCAGCGACGCTAGCATACCGTCCCATTTGGTCGGTTTTAGTGACGCCTCAACGCCAAGATGTTTTGCCAGCTGTTGGGCAAATTCCACTTCAAAACCGGTTAATTTGCCGTCATCCCCCTGAAAACTGAACGGCGGATAAGTTCCTTCCAGCCCTACCAGTAGCGTACCGCGCTCTTTGACTTTATTAAGCAGACCTTCATCTGCAAAACTTTTAACGCTCATGCCCGCAACCAGCGCCACGGCCATCACACCCATCAATGCCTGACGTCCCAGATGTGCTAATTTCATATTCACCCCGAATGTTGTTATGTCTGTTTGCAGTGTAGAGCCATTGTTTGTAAACACAAAAACAACTCCGCTACATCTTATTCTTATTTAATATATATCAGAAGCAGGCAGGCTGGAGGATTTCTGCACAAGTCCGGTACACGTTTGACGCTGATAGTGTTGATACTTCCGTAATGCGATGCGGTAATTGTTGGTGCTGGTGGTGGGCAGCCACGGGGCGAGGATTTCATCAAGGAAACCGTCCTGCAGCTGATCGAGGGAAATATTTTGCTCATGTAGATTATTCCCCAAACGGCGCAAACGAACGACATATTCACGCACCGTACCTGGGCTCATTTCAGTTTGCTCAAAAAGAAATTGCTTAAAGCCGATAATATCGAAAAAATCACTCTGCGTTTTGCAATGTAAATCACCGCAAAATCGGCACAATGCCGCCCATGACTGTTGTTCCACTTGCCAGCCATTTTCATCAAGCAGCGTGTCCAGGCGGGAAATCTCGATTTTATTCACTATTTTGCCGTCGCGAACTAAGGTAATGCGATCGAGTAATTTACGGCAATGCGCGCAATGGGCCTGGCTGTGTTTAAAGTCTTTAAGATAGCGGCTTAATGGCCGTCTTTTCAGGTGCTGCACCATCATTAAGAACTCCTGGTAGTCAAAGTTAAAGTGCGGCATTTACTGACGTTATAACTTACCCAGTTTAGTGCTTAACCGTTTAATGGCCTGGCTGTGTAACTGACTGACCCGCGATTCCCCGACCTCCAGCACCGCGCCAATCTCTTTGAGATTCAGCTCTTCCTGGTAATAGAGGGTTAATACCAGTTTTTCGCGCTCCGGCAACGTTTCGATAGCTTCCATCACCCGCTGGCGCAGATTACTGTCCAGCAGTTGTTGTAGCGGGTTTTCTCGCTGATGATCATCAGTAACCAGTTCGATGCTATCGCCGTGCTCTTCGCGCCACTCATCGTAGGAGAAAAGCTGGCTGTTATTGGTGTCGAGCAACATTTGGCGATAATCGGCAATATCGATCCCTAAACGTTCCGCTACCTCAGTTTCCGTGGCGTTGCGGCCAAGTTCCTGCTCCAGTTGCCCTATTGCCTGTGCCACTTCACGCGCGTTGCGTCGCACGCTGCGCGGCACCCAGTCACGGCTGCGAAGTTCATCCAGCATAGCGCCACGGATACGCTGCACTGCGTAAGTTGTAAATGCCGTTCCTTGTAGGGCGTCATAGCGTTCGACGGCATTAAGTAACCCAATGCCGCCCGCCTGTAGCAGATCGTCAAGTTCCACGCTCGCGGCAGTCGAACCTGCAGGCGCAATGCTTCGTGACGCACCAGCGGGACATAACGCTGCCACAGAGAGTGTTTATCCATTACACCTTCAGCGGTATAGAGTGAATTCACGATAAACAGCCCTGCGTTATATGAGTTATCGGCATGATTATCCGTTTCTGCAGGGTTTTTAATCGGACGATTAGTGGGTGAAATGAGGGGTTATTTGGGGGTTACCGGTAAATTCCATGCAGAAAAAACCCCGCCGGTGGCGGGGAAGCACGTTGCTGACAAATTGCGCTTTATGTTGCCGGATGCGGCGTAAACGCCTTATCCGGCCTACAAAAATGTGCAAATTCAATAAATTGCAATTCACCTTGTAGGCCTGATAAGTGCAGCGCATCAGGCAATTTGGCGTTGCCGTCAGTCTCAGTTAATCAGGTTACGACGATTAACCCTGCAGCAGAGACAGAACCTGCTGCGGTACCTGGTTGGCTTTTGCCAGCACGGAGTTACCGGCCTGCTGGATGATCTGCGCTTTCGACATGTTGGACACTTCGGTCGCATAGTCGGCGTCCTGAATACGGGACTGCGCTTCAGACAGGTTGGTAGTGGTGTTGTTCAGGTTGGTGACTGCAGAATCCAGACGGTTCTGAATAGCACCCAGGGATGAACGGAATTTGTCGATGGAGCTGATAGCTTCATCCAGGGCAGCCAGAGGATCTTTGGTTGCAGTGCCTGCACTGGTGGTTTCAGTGGTCAGTTTGCCTGTAGAGTTAACATAAGCCTGTGCCCCAACAGTAGCTGCAAATTTACCAGTTGCACCTGTGCCATTTGAAGCTACAGTTACTGTACCGGTATCCTTATCGACGTTGTAGTTGATAGTGTAAGATGCGGTTGTGGTGAGCTCTTTGTCTGCATCAGTATAGGTGTCATTCGAATTACCAGCACCATTAGTATTCGCACCACCGAAGGACGCCGTTGCAGACTGAATACCTGTATTATACTTAATTGTCGCACCAGTAACTGCTGTGTTAGCCGTTGCAGCACTCTGCACTGTGCTCAGTACAGTATCAGCGCTTACAGTTTTGGTGTAGGTTACGCCAGAAGTTGCCGCTGCACCAAAGTTATAAGTTGTGCCAGACAACTGGATAGAACCAGTTGTCGCTAAGGTACTACCGCTAGCAAACAGATCGGACAATTTCACTGAAGATGCAATGCCGGCGTTGTTTGTAGATAGGTTACCAGTGGCGTCCAGGTACGCGGCTTTACCACCGATGGTCACATCGCCATTAGCATCTACATCAAACTTCACATCACCAGTACTACGAGTATAAACACCTGATGCAGTAGTGCCAGCCGCTGGTTTCAGAGTATTCGCAAAGTTAACAACATCGCCATCTGCAACTGTTGCTTGAGTGGTGAAGTTCCCTTTAGCCGCATCATAAGTATAGATCGCAGCACTCGAGCCAGTAGTAGTAACTGTATCTCCGGTTTTCAGGCGAGACAGTGCATCGCTAGCGCTGAGTGCTGTATTGTTTGTGGTCACAGCATAAGGACCTGTTCCCGTTGCACCAGCAGCGGTCAGATCGCTGACTGTAGCAGCTTTGTTCGCAATAGTGCCTTTGCCATTCACGTTAAAACCATTCAGCCCCAGCGTATCTGAGTCAATTTTCTTCAGATCAATCGTGATAGTCTGGCCGTCATTCGCACCAACCTGAATTTTCATTGAACCGTCTTTCGCCAGTGCGTTCACGCCGTTGAACTGGGTCTGGCCAGATACGCGGTCAATTTCGTCCAGACGGGATTTGATTTCGTCCTGAATGGAGTCCAGATCCGAATCGGAGTTAGTCCCGGTAGAAGCCTGAACCGTCAGTTCACGAATACGCTGTAAGTTGTTGTTGATTTCGGACAGCGCGCCTTCAGTGGTCTGCGCAACGGAGATACCGTCGTTGGCGTTACGGGCCGCCTGAGTCAGGCCTTTAATATTAGAAGTAAAACGGTTAGCAATCGCCTGACCTGCGGCGTCATCCTTCGCGCTGTTAATACGCAAGCCAGAAGACAGACGCTCGATAGAACTCGACAGCGCAGACTGGTTCTTGTTGATATTATTTTGAGTGATCAGCGAGAGGCTGTTGGTATTAATGACTTGTGCCATGATTCGTTATCCTATATTGCAAGTCGTTGATTACGTATTGGGTTTCCACCCGTCGGCTCAATCGCCGTCAACCCTGTTATCGTCTGTCGTAAAACAACCTTTAGAATTTTTTTCACAAACAGCCATTTTTTGTTAGTCGCCGAAATACTCTTTTCTCTGCCCCTTATTCCCGCTATTAAAAAAAACAATTAAACGTAAACTTTGCGCAATTCAGGCCGATAACCCCGGTATTCGTTTTACGTGTCGAAAGATAAAAGGAAATCGCATGGCAAGTATTTCATCGCTGGGAGTCGGGTCAGGTCTGGATTTAAGTTCAATCCTTGATAGCCTCACCGCCGCGCAAAAAGCGACGCTAACCCCTATTTCAAATCAGCAATCGTCGTTTACCGCTAAACTTAGCGCCTACGGTACGCTGAAAAGCGCGCTGACGACTTTCCAGACCGCCAATACTGCATTGTCTAAAGCCGATCTTTTTTCCGCCACCAGCACTACCAGCAGCACCACCGCGTTCAGTGCCACCACTGCGGGTAACGCCATCGCCGGGAAATACACCATCAGCGTCACCCATCTGGCGCAGGCGCAAACCCTGACCACGCGCACCACCAGAGATGATACGAAAACGGCGATCGCCACCAGCGACAGCAAACTCACCATTCAACAAGGCGGCGACAAAGATCCGATTACCATTGATATCAGCGCGGCTAACTCATCGTTAAGCGGGATCCGTGATGCTATCAACAACGCAAAAGCGGGCGTAAGTGCGAGCATCATTAACGTGGGTAACGGTGAATATCGTCTGTCAGTCACATCAAATGACACCGGCCTTGATAATGCGATGACACTCTCGGTCAGCGGTGATGATGCGCTACAAAGCTTTATGGGCTATGACGCCAGTGCCAGCAGCAACGGTATGGAGGTCTCGGTCGCCGCCCAGAATGCGCAGCTGACGGTCAACAACGTCGCCATTGAGAACAGCAGCAACACCATCAGCGACGCGCTGGAAAACATCACCCTGAACCTGAACGATGTCACCACGGGCAACCAGACGCTAACCATCACTCAGGACACCTCCAAAGCGCAAACGGCGATTAAAGACTGGGTGAATGCCTATAACTCGTTAATAGATACCTTCAGTAGCCTGACCAAATACACCGCCGTAGATGCGGGAGCTGATAGCCAGAGTTCTAGCAATGGCGCACTGCTCGGCGACTCCACGCTGCGGACGATTCAGACGCAGTTGAAGTCGATGCTGAGTAATACCGTCAGTTCTTCCAGCTATAAAACGCTGGCGCAGATTGGTATCACGACCGATCCCAGCGATGGCAAACTGGAACTGGATGCCGACAAACTCACCGCTGCACTGAAAAAAGATGCCAGCGGCGTAGGTGCATTGATTGTTGGCGATGGTAAAAAAACCGGCATCACGACCACCATCGGCAGCAACCTGACCAGTTGGCTTTCGACAACGGGCATTATTAAAGCCGCTACCGATGGCGTTAGTAAGACCCTGAATAAGTTAACTAAAAACTACAACGCCGCCAGCGATCGCATTGATGCGCAGGTCGCGCGCTACAAAAAACAATTTACCCAACTGGACGTTTTAATGACCTCGTTAAACAGCACCAGCAGCTACTTAACGCAGCAGTTCGAAAACAACAGTAATTCCAAGTAATCATTATTCATCGGGAGACAGGTCATGTACGCGGCAAAAGGCACCCAGGCCTATGCACAAATTGGCGTCGAAAGCGCCGTAATGAGCGCCAGCCAGCAGCAGCTGGTCACCATGCTATTTGATGGAGTGCTGAGCGCACTGGTTAGAGCGCGCCTGTTTATGCAGGACAACAATCAGCAAGGCAAAGGCGTCTCTTTGTCAAAAGCGATCAACATCATTGAGAACGGACTGCGGGTGAGTCTTGATGAAGAGAGCAAAGACGAACTAACCCAAAACTTGATTGCTCTTTATAGCTATATGGTCAGGCGCTTGCTGCAAGCCAATTTACGCAACGATGTCTCCGCAGTCGAAGAAGTGGAAGCATTAATGCGCAATATTGCCGATGCCTGGAAAGAGTCGTTACTCTCCCCTTCTTTGATTCAGGACCCAGTCTGATGAACCATGCACCGCATTTGTATTTTGCCTGGCAACAACTCGTCGAAAAAAGCCAGCTCATGTTACGCCTGGCAACGGAAGAACAATGGGACGAACTCATCGCCAGCGAAATGGCGTATGTGAATGCGGTGCAGGAGTATAGCACACCTGACTGAAGAGGTTGCCCCGTCCACCACGATGCAGGAGCAGCTCCGCCCGATGCTGCGCCTGATTCTCGACAACGAAAGCAAGGTAAAGCAGTTATTACAGATTCGTATGGATGAACTGGCGAAACTGGTCGGTCAGTCATCGGTGCAAAAATCGGTGTTAAGTGCCTATGGCGATCAGGGCGGCTTTGTGCTGGCTCCGCAAGATAACTTCTCGTGAATCTTAACGAGCTAATGGTTCGCGAATAATCCGATTACGGCTACGCTTCTAATGTTCCCCTTGAATGGAGTCGAAGAATGCGTAATCCCACGCTGTTACAATGTTTTCACTGGTATTACCCGGAAGGCGGTAAGCTCTGGCCTGAACTGGCCGAGCGCGCCGACGGTTTTAATGATATTGGTATCAATATGGTCTGGTTGCCGCCCGCCTATAAAGGCGCATCGGGCGGGTATTCGGTCGGCTACGACTCCTATGATTTATTTGATTTAGGCGAGTTTGATCAGAAAGGCAGCATCCCTACTAAATATGGCGATAAAGTACAATTGCTGGCCGCCATTGACGCCCTGAAACGTAATGACATTGCGGTGCTGTTGGACGTGGTAGTCAACCACAAAATGGGCGCGGATGAAAAAGAAGCTATTCGCGTGCAGCGTGTAAATGCTGACGACCGTACGCAAATTGATGAAGAAATCATTGAGTGCGAAGGCTGGACGCGTTACACCTTCCCCGCCCGTGCCGGGCAATACTCACAGTTTATCTGGGATTTCAAATGTTTTAGCGGTATCGACCATATCGAAAACCCTGATGAAGATGGCATATTTAAAATTGTTAACGACTACACCGGCGAAGGCTGGAACGATCAGGTTGATGATGAATTAGGTAATTTCGATTATCTGATGGGCGAGAATATCGATTTTCGCAATCATGCCGTGACGGAAGAGATTAAATACTGGGCGCGCTGGGTGATGGAACAAACGCAATGCGACGGTTTTCGTCTTGATGCGGTCAAACATATTCCGGCGTGGTTTTATAAAGAGTGGATCGAACACGTACAGGAAGTTGCGCCAAAGCCGCTGTTTATTGTGGCGGAGTACTGGTCGCATGAAGTCGATAAACTGCAAACGTATATTGATCAGGTGGAAGGCAAAACCATGCTGTTCGATGCGCCGCTGCAGATGAAATTCCATGAAGCATCGCGCATGGGGCGCGACTACGACATGACGCAGATTTTCACGGGTACATTAGTGGAAGCCGATCCTTTCCACGCCGTGACGCTCGTTGCCAATCACGACACCCAACCGTTGCAAGCCCTCGAAGCGCCGGTCGAACCGTGGTTTAAACCGCTGGCGTATGCCTTAATTTTGTTGCGGGAAAATGGCGTTCCTTCGGTATTCTATCCGGACCTCTACGGTGCGCATTACGAAGATGTCGGTGGTGACGGGCAAACCTATCCGATAGATATGCCAATAATCGAACAGCTTGATGAGTTAATTCTCGCCCGTCAGCGTTTCGCCCACGGTGTACAGACGTTATTTTTCGACCATCCGAACTGCATTGCCTTTAGCCGCAGTGGCACCGACGAATATCCCGGCTGCGTGGTGGTCATGTCGAACGGGGATGATGGCGAAAAAACCATTCATCTGGGAGAGAATTACGGCAATAAAACCTGGCGTGATTTTCTGGGGAACCGGCAAGAGAGCGTAATAACCGACGAACACGGCGAAGCAACCTTCTTTTGCAACGGCGGCAGCGTCAGCGTGTGGGTTATCGAAGAGGTGATTTAAATTCATCCCCGGCGGCAAGCCGGGGAGATTTCATTACGGCAGTGGCGTCGGTAACGGCGCTTTATCCAGCGCGGCGGCACACTCTGCCGTCGGGCGATCCACACGCTCCATCGTCATACCATCGTACTCAATGGTGTTACCGTCACGCTCAACCTCGTACAGCTCACGTTTTACGGTAACGTTAGTGAGATCATCAGACATCAATGTCAACTTACCCGGCACAGCAATCACCCGCTGCCACTGACGGCAATCCAGAGTATCACCCTCTTTAGTGACAATCAGGCTGCCTATCGCTTCCGGACTGACCAGCGCACGTTGCGGCCCTTTGGTCTGCCAGTAGCCCGCCAGCCAGTCCGGCGCGGGGGTTTTCACGACATTGTTATAGTTTTCGACTTCGGCACAGCCCGCCAGCAACATGAGCGCGCCTGCAATTGCGAGTTTTTTCATCATTCGTCCTGCATGAGAAGAAAAGAGGATTGTGGCATTAAAGCCCTGATGTCGCCAGCCTTTCCAGGTTCAGAGAGAAATTTGATCTAACTATTATTTTTGTGAATTATTACCCCGAAAATAAATTTGCATGATGTATGATTCGCGACTCTTGTTTCAAACCTTCTGAGTTCAGAGGCTACATTCATGTCATGGCAGCAATTCAAACACGCCTGGTTGATTAAATTCTGGGCACCCATCCCTGCGGTCATCGCGGCGGGTATTCTCTCCACTTACTATTTTGGCATTACTGGCACCTTTTGGGCTGTCACGGGTGAATTTACCCGTTGGGGCGGCCAGCTCCTGCAGCTGTTTGGCGTCCATGCTGAAGAGTGGGGTTATTTTAAAATTATCCATCTGGAAGGATCGCCATTAACCCGCATCGACGGGATGATGATCCTCGGCATGTTTGGCGGCTGCTTTGCCGCAGCGCTGTGGGCCAACAATGTCAAACTGCGCATGCCACGCAGCCGTATCCGCATTATGCAGGCCATTATTGGCGGTATTATCGCTGGTTTTGGCGCGCGTCTGGCAATGGGCTGTAACCTGGCGGCGTTCTTTACCGGTATTCCTCAGTTCTCGCTGCATGCCTGGTTCTTTGCCATCGCCACTGCCATTGGTTCATGGTTTGGCGCACGCTTTACCCTGCTGCCCATCTTCCGTATTCCCGTGAAAATGCAGAAAGTTTCTGCCGCCTCACCGCTGACGCAAAAACCGGATCAGGCGCGGCGTCGTTTTCGTCTCGGGATGCTGGTCTTTTTCGGTATGCTGGGCTGGGCGCTGCTCACGGCGATGAACCAACCAAAACTGGGGCTGGCAATGCTGTTTGGCGTCGGCTTTGGTTTACTGATTGAACGTGCGCAAATCTGCTTTACTTCGGCGTTCCGCGATATGTGGATCACCGGACGTACCCATATGGCGAAAGCAATCATTATCGGTATGGCGGTGAGTGCCATCGGGATCTTCAGTTACGTACAGTTAGGCGTTGAACCCAAAATCATGTGGGCGGGACCAAACGCGGTAATTGGTGGTTTACTGTTTGGTTTTGGCATCGTGCTGGCAGGCGGCTGCGAAACCGGCTGGATGTACCGCGCGGTAGAAGGCCAGGTGCACTACTGGTGGGTCGGTCTGGGCAATGTGATCGGCTCGACGATTCTGGCGTATTACTGGGATGATTTCGCTCCGGCGCTGGCCACCGACTGGGACAAAATCAACCTGCTGAAAACCTTTGGCCCGATGGGTGGCCTGCTGGTGACATATTTGCTGTTGTTTACTGCGCTGATGTTGATTATCGGCTGGGAAAAACGCTTCTTCCGCCGTGCGGCACCGCAGACTGCTAAGGAGATCGCATGAAAAATATCGTTCCTGATTACCGCCTTTATATGGTGGGTGAACCCTGCCCTTATCCGGCAGTCGCAACCCTTGAGGCGATGCCGCAGTTAAAAAAAGGGGAAATCCTGGAAGTGGTGAGCGACTGTCCACAGTCGATCAATAATATTCCACTGGATGCGCGTAATCACGGCTATACGGTGCGGGATATTCAGCAAGACGGGCCGACCATTCGTTATTTAATTCAGAAGTAATCCCTCATTCCCGCTGTGGCCCACAGCGGGAACATCGTTGCCTCTGACACATAGATTTTACCCGCCCCCTCTCCTATTCTTTTCAGTATGATCTCAGGAGGTTTCTATGTGTGGACGCTTTGCCCAATCCCAAACGCGTGAAGATTACCTTGCGCTTCTCGCGGAAGATATTGAACGCGATATTCCCTACGATCCCGAACCCATTGGCAGATACAACGTCGCGCCGGGAACCAAAGTTCTTCTGCTCAGTGAACGTGATGAACACCTTCATCTGGATCCGGTTTTCTGGGGATATGCTCCCGGATGGTGGGATAAACCGCCGCTGATTAACGCCCGCATAGAAACTGCCGCAACCAGTCGCATGTTTAAACCGCTCTGGCAACATGGTCGGGCAATCTGTTTTGCCGATGGCTGGTTTGAGTGGAAAAAAGAAGGCGACAAAAAACAGCCTTTTTTTATCTATCGTGCTGATGGACAACCTATTTTTATGGCCGCGATAGGTAGCACACCATTTGAGCATGGTGACGAAGCCGAAGGATTTTTAATTGTCACTGCTGCAGCAGACCAGGGTCTGGTAGACATTCATGACCGCCGCCCGCTGGTTCTGTCGCCAGAAGCTGCACAGGAATGGATGCGGCAAGAGATTGGCGGTAAAGAAGCATCAGAAATTGCTACCAACGGCTGTGTGCCAGCAAACCAGTTCACCTGGCACCCGGTATCGCGCGCGGTAGGTAATGTCAAAAACCAGGGCGCGGAGTTAATTCAACCTGTTTGTTGACATCCTCCACGCCCTGAAGGACGAGGCTCCCTGCTACGTTCAGGCTGTCGCCTGAATCATTTCGGTGGGTTCCTGCTTCAACGGGCGGCCTGACTGCACCATCTCTCCACAGGCAAGAACGGCGTGCCCCGCCGCTAAAATGTTACGAGCGCC
>NZ_MECT01000547.1:0-204 GCF_001722145.1 Shigella sp. FC1544 | reverse complement strand
CCGCAGTCGTCACACTGATGATACGGATGTGCTTCTCCGTATACACCATGTTATCGGAGAGCTGCCCACGTATGGTTATCGTCGGGTATGGGCGCTGCTTCGCAGACAGGCAGAACTTGATGGTATGCCTGCGATCAATGCCAAACGTGTTTACCGGATCATGCGCCAGAATGCGCTGTTGCTTGAGCGAAAACCTGCTGTACC
>NZ_MECT01000546.1:0-205 GCF_001722145.1 Shigella sp. FC1544 | reverse complement strand
CTCTTTCTTCAGCCAGTCATCGCGCTGCGCACGGGCACTGCGTTTATCCGGATGATGTCGCTGTTGCTGACAGTGGTAATACGTTGACGGGGCAATATGTAGTTCACTGCATAGCGGTCCGACCCCGTACTGCTCACGCAGCTTATCCAGCAGTGGCATCATTTTTCCAGAGGCGGTCGAACTCCGCCTTCGCAAAATAAGCGGA
>NZ_MECT01000545.1:0-207 GCF_001722145.1 Shigella sp. FC1544 | reverse complement strand
TTATAGCGCTTATTAATCATTCCTTCCTCGTTTATTAACTCACAATAGATAAAGCAAATAAACCTTTTGGGTAGATTCATTAGGACTAAATTCACATGATTATCGCAATTATAGCGCTTATTAATCATTCCTTCCTCGTTTATTAACTCACAATAGATAAAGCAAATAAACCTTTTGGGTAGATTCATTAGGACTAAATTCACATGA
>NZ_MECT01000544.1:0-211 GCF_001722145.1 Shigella sp. FC1544 | reverse complement strand
TCCTGCTCCGCTACTGAAGGCGTGGTGCGTAACGGCAAAAGCACTGCCGGACATCAGCGCTATCTCTGCTCTCATTGCCGTAAAACATGGCAACTACACGTTCACTTACACCGCCTCTCAGCCCGGTACGCACCAGAAAATCATTGATATGGCCATGAATGGCGTCGGATGTCGCGCCAGTGCACGCATTATGGGCGTTGGCCTCAACACG
>NZ_MECT01000543.1:0-22805 GCF_001722145.1 Shigella sp. FC1544 | reverse complement strand
GTTCAGGGAGTCTGACATCAAGAGCGCGGTAGCCTTTTTTAATATTTCATTCTCCATTTCAATGCGTTGTAGCTTTTTCCTCAGCTTACGTATTTCGATTTGTTCTGGTGTTATCGGAGAGGCTTTTGGTGTTTTGCCCTGACGCTCATCACGCAGTTGTTTGACCCATCTTGTCATTGTGGAAAGGCCAACATCCATAGCTTTGGCGGCATCTGCCACCGTGTATTTCTGGTCAACAACCAGTTGAGCGGATTCGCGTTTAAACTCTGCGCTAAAATTTCTTTTTTTCATTGGAGCACCTGTGTTGTTCTGAGGTGAGCATATCACCTCTGTTCAGGTGGCCAAATTCAGTGTGCCACTTCACGAATGGCTGGAGCTGGAAGGCGCGAAAGATCTTGATGACGCACTCTCTCTGCTGACCATTCTTTACCACCACGTACCGTCGGTCACATCGATGCCGGTCTACCTGGGGCAACTGGATGCGTTGTTGCAACCGTATGTTAGACTTCTAACACAAGACGAGATCGATGTTCGAATAAAACGTTTCTGGCGTTACCTCGACAGAACCCTGCCAGGCGCCTTTATGCACGCCAATATCGGCCCGTCTGATTCGCCCATTACCCGCGCGATCTTACGTGCAGACGCAGAGTTGAAGCAGGTTTCACCGAACCTGACCTTTATCTACGATCCTGAAATCACCCCTGATGACCTGCTGCTGGAAGTGGCGAAGAACATCTGTGAATGTAGCAAACCGCACATCGCCAACGGTCCGGTGCATGATAAAATTTTCACAAAAGGGGGCTACGGGATTGTGAGCTGTTACAACTCACTGCCGCTGGCGGGTGGTGGCAGCACGCTGGTACGCCTTAACCTGAAAGCCATTGCCGAGCGCAGCGAATCGCTGGATGACTTCTTTACGCGCACTCTACCGCACTACTGCCCGCAGCAGATCGCCATCATCGATGCGCGGTGTGAATTCCTCTATCAACAATCACACTTCTTTGAGAATAGCTTCCTGGTGAAAGAAGGGCTGATTAACCCTGAACGTTTTGTGCCAATGTTTGGCATGTATGGGCTGGCGGAAGCGGTTAACTTGCTGTGTGAGAAAGAAGGGATTGCCGCGCGCTACGGTAAAGAAGCCGCCGCAAATGAAGTGGGTTATCGCATCAGCGCGCAACTGGCGGAGTTTGTCGCCAATACCCCCGTGAAATATGGCTGGCAAAAACGCGCCATGTTACACGCACAGTCGGGGATCAGTTCCGATATCGGCACCACGCCGGGCGCGCGTTTGCCGTATGGCGATGAGCCAGATCCGATCATCCATCTGCAAACTGTCGCCCCGCATCATGCTTATTATTATTCCGGCATCAGCGACATTCTGACGCTCGACGAAACCATCAAACGTAATCCGCAGGCGCTGGTACAGCTTTGCCTCGGTGCCTTTAAAGCCGGAATGCGTGAATTTACCGCCAATGTCAGCGGTAACGATCTGGTTCGCGTTACCGGTTATATGGTGCGTTTGCCGGATTTAGAAAAATATCGCGCCGAAGGTTCACGCACCAACACCACCTGGCTGGGCGAAGAAGCCACACGCAACACTCGTATTCTGGAACGCCAGCCGCGCGTGATAAGCCATGAACAGCAGATGCGCTTTAGTCAGTAAGATTATCCCCTTCTCCTGCGTTGACGGGCCAGGCAGTCGTCTGGCTCTGTTTCTGCAGGGCTGCAATCTGCGCTGAAAAAACTGTCACAATCCGTGGACGATGGAACGCTGCAATGATTGCGGAGAGTGCGTGCCACAGTGTCCGCATCAGGCGTTGCAGATTGTTGACGGCAAAGTGCTGTGGAACGCTGTGGTCTGCGAGCAGTGTGATACCTGCCTGAAGATGTGTCCGCAACATGCCACGCCAATGGCGCAATCCATGAGCGTGGACGAAGTGCTTAGCCATGTCCGCAAAGCGGTGCTGTTTATTGAAGGGATAACGGTAAGCGGCGGCGAAGCCACGACCCAACTGCCGTTTGTAGTGGCGCTGTTTACTGCTATCAAAAACGATCCGCAACTGCGCCACCTCACCTGCCTGGTGGACAGTAACGGCATGTTGAGCGAAACCGGCTGGGAAAAATTACTCCCGGTGTGTGACGGCGCAATGCTCGATCTCAAAGCGTGGGGGAGCGAATGTCATCAACACTTAACCGGACGCGATAATCAGCAGATTAAGCGCAGCATCTGTTTGCTTGCAGAGCGCGGCAAGCTGGCAGAACTGCGTTTGCTGGTAATTCCAGACCAGGTGGATTATTTGCATCACATCGATGAGCTGGCGACGTTTATCAAGAGACTTGGCGATGTTCCGGTTCGCCTGAATGCGTTTCATGCCCACGGCGTGTATGGCGAGGCGCAAAGCTGGGCGAGCGCCACGCCGGAAGACGTTGAGCCGTTGGCTGATGCGTTAAAGGTGCGCGGGGTGAGCCGGTTGATATTTCCGGCGCTCTATTTGTGACATGCCGGATACGGCCTACGGTTCGGCATAGACTTGTAGGCATGATAAGACGCGACAAGCGTCGCATCAGGCATTGTGCGCCAACTGCCGGATGCGGCGTGAACGCCTTATCCGGCCTATGGTTCGGCACAAACCTGTAGGCATGATAAGACGCGACAAGCGTCGCATCAGGCATTATGCGCCGACTGCCGGATGCTGCCTACGAAGGGTAAACTACCCACTAACGCTAAACAACGCATACGTATTATTAAGCAACACTTCGGCAATCTCATCTTCTGGTTCCGGGCGCAACTCGCAAAGCACGTCAAACACCCGCACAGCCTGTTCCGGTCGGTTAGGCTGCCCCTGAAAGCCGTTGAGCGGCATATCCGGCGCGTCGGTTTCCAGCAACAACGATGCCAGCGGTAATTTTGCGATGACATCGCGGGTTTTACTGGCGCGTGGATAGGTGATAGTACCGCCTACGCCGATTTTGTAGCCCAGCTGTACAAACCGCTCGGCCTGTTGCAGGCTGCCGGAAAAACCGTGAACCACGCCAGTGCGCGATAAATCGTGTCGTTTAAGATGCATCGCCAGTTTGTCGTGTGTGCGCCGTGAATGCAGGATCACCGGCAGATCGTAGCGTTTCGCCAGTTTCAGCTGTTCGTCGAGTAACCACTGCTGCCTCTCAAGTTGCGGATCGTCGCCGAAGAGATCCAGACCGACCTCCCCCACTGCCACCACCTTCGCCGGACGCCTTTCCAGCGCCTGCTGTAGCTGCTCAAGAGACACATCGCTATGTTTTTCCAACATACCTGGATGCAAGCCCAATGCGGCATACAGCGGTTGATATTTTTCCGCTAACGCCTGCACACGGGCAAAATTTTCCGCCTCTGTCGCCGGAACAATGATCTTGCCTACGCCCGCTTGTGCCACGCGTTGCAGGCTGGCCTCTTCATCGCCACTAAACGGCGGGAAATCAAAATGGCAGTGGGTGTCGATAAAACGGCAAATCAAGCCAGATCCTCATTGTTAAATGTCGGGTCGTTCGCCTGCGGAGCGTCAATCACTTCGGCAACCAGCGTATCGTTGGCGACTGGCGCAGGCGGAATAACGATCGATTCCGGCGTCACCACTGGCACCAGATGGCGGGTAAGCGGCGCTTTTTCAGTTAATAGCTTGCCAACCGTGGCGAGGAAATAACGACCGCATAAACGCCCAAGTTTATAGTCTTCACGCAGCGCCGGAATCCGACTGCCAAGCGCGATACTATGTAATGGCTTCGGCGGATAAATTTCGAATATCCGCAGATTGCCCGGTGGTTTCTCAATAAATTGCTGAATGTCACGATAGCTGGTTTCATGATGCTGCACCAGATTGACCAGCGGCTGCAGGCTACTGTCACCCAGCCAGCGTTCCATGCGTTTGAACCACTGCGGCGTGTAGTACATTTGTGACGGCACAGTGCGAATGACGACCAACGTTTTAGCGCCCTGCCTTGCCGCCTCTTTAACCGGAATCGCATCACTGATCCCGCCATCCAGGTAGTTAATGCCTTCCAGCGACACTCCGCTACGATAAAAGCCAGGTATCGCACTGGAGGCGCGAATCACATCCAGCCAGTTTTGTTTGGTTGGTAAAAAGTAATTAGGCGCGTAGTCATCCTGACGACAGGCGCACATATAAAACGATTTGCCGCTGTCAAACAACCGCGCGGCGGTATCCATTTGCAACGGCATCTGGCTTGCGGTGGCCTCCACCAGCCAGTCGAGATCGATAAGATTTCCTCCACGGACAAAGCGCAATGGATCGAAAAATTCGCGTTTTGTGGTATAGCGCATGATGACTTTGCGCGCGTAACCGGGCTGATTGCAGATAAACGCCGAGAGGTTCTGCGCCCCGGCAGATGTGCCGAGATAAAGATCGAAAGGATTAAACTGCGCGCGCATAAACTCATCCAGCACGCCAGCCGTGAAAATTCCACGCTGTCCGCCGCCTTCGCACACCAGAGCTATTCGTCCAGGCTGGAACGGCCTTAGCGACAACGGCGCAATATTACCAAGCGTTACAGGTATTCGCTGCCCCACCTCTGCCTTCCTGTTTTTGTTGTGAAAGAATGACAAAGTAACGCAATTTATTATTCGCTAAAACCGCAAAAGCCAGTCCGCTGGACTGGCTTTGGATAAAATTTTCTTAATGGTCTGAAATCTAGGGTCGTTTTCGGCCCATGAACAAACTCACCAGGAACAGAATAATCCCGACGACAAAGACAATTTTAGCTGCGCCTGCAGCGGTACCGGCCAAACCACCAAACCCAAGTGCGGCGGCGATTAACGCGATAACCAGAAATATGATGCCCCAACGAAACATAAGCGTCTCCTTTACCATAGTTAATGTCACCGCTTGATATGAGCGTGAAAATCACTCAATGCGATATTTTTAGTGTGGTGCACATCGCGCTCCCGACAAAGTTCGGGAGGACGAATTACGACGAATTACTTAGTTTTCAGATCATTTTTAACGCTTTTCACACCATCTACCGCTTTGGCGATACTTTCAGCACGGTCACTTTGTGCCTGAGAATCTACGGTACCGGAGAGCTGAACCACGCCGTCGGTGGTTTCAACTTTCACATGACGGGAAGGGACGATATCGTCCGCCAGCAGTTTGGCTTTGATTTCACTGGTGGTGGCGGTGTCACCCGCGTAGCCCTTCACCGAGCCTTCTTTAGCGTCGCGAACGTGCAGTTTGTCGCTGACAGAGGTCACCCCTTCAACGCCTTTCGCCACTTTCACTGCCTCTTCGGCCTGAGCCTGGCTTTCAACGAAACCGCTCAGGGTCACGACTTTTTGCTCGGTTTTGACAGAGATATCGGTGCTCTTGATGTTGTCATGATCCACCAGCGCCGCCTTCACTTTCGCGGTGATGGCGCTGTCATCCATGAAATTACCGACTTTATTCATAGAGCTATCGACTTTTTGCCCTGCGCTTTCATTGGTAGTCTGTGCGTTGTTTTCCGCGTAGGCAGAGCCGGTCGCGACGGCAGAGGTCAACATTACAGCCAGCAGAGTTTTCGAAATCTTCAGTCTTGTCATAGTCATCGATTTATTCCTGTATGTTTGCTCGTAATTTGAGCCTGGCAACACGAGGTTGCATTGCTGAATAGGGAGAGACTTCACCCTCTACAGAAGTCAATGGTCGCCATCACAAAAGCGATGGGTGATGAATAACGACCATTACAGCCTCTAAATCAGTTATTAATATCGGTAGAATGACAATCGACGGCTTTAGATACTGATATCTACGCATTGAACGGTATTTAACGCCGTCAGAAATGTCATTACTTTGTTAAATATAGATCACAATTTTGAAACCGCTCGTGATATCAGCGAAAACATAAGCAAAAGTGAATGTTTTAAGAACATTCCGTAAGCGGCTAATAAGGAAGGGAAATTGACAGGGCGCAGCGGCTACCGCGCCCTGGAGGCAAGAATTAATGCTCGCGGGTCTGGTGGAACTGAACGTCGGGATAACGTTCCTGCGCCAGGCGCAGGTTGACCATGCTGGTAGCGATGTAAGCGAGGTTATCGCCGCCATCAAGCGCCAGTTGGCTTTCGTTCTTACGCTTGAACTCTTCGAATTTCTTCGCGTCCGCACATTCTACCCAGCGGGCAGTGGCAACGTTGACTGATTCATATACTGCTTCAACGTTGTATTCGCTCTTCAGGCGCGATACCACCACATCAAACTGCAGCACACCAACAGCACCAACGATCAAATCGTTGTTGGAGATCGGACGGAACACCTGCACCGCGCCCTCTTCGGAAAGCTGTACCAGCCCTTTGAGCAGCTGTTTTTGCTTCAGCGGATCTTTCAGGCGGATACGACGGAACAGTTCTGGTGCGAAGTTCGGAATACCGGTGAACTTCATCATCTCACCCTGGGTAAAGGTGTCGCCGATCTGAATAGTGCCGTGGTTGTGCAGGCCGAGGATATCGCCCGGATACGCTTCTTCAACGTGCGAACGGTCGCCCGCCATAAAGGTCAGCGCGTCGGAGATAACCACATCTTTCGCAGTACGCACCTGGCGCAGCTTCATGCCTTTTTCATATTTACCGGATACTACGCGCATAAACGCCACGCGGTCGCGATGTTTCGGGTCCATATTGGCCTGAATTTTAAATACGAAGCCGGTAAATTTGTCTTCGCTCGCCTCTACGGTACGGGTATCAGTCTGACGCGGCATCGGCGCAGGGGCCCACTCCACCAGGCCATCCAGCATATGATCAACGCCGAAGTTACCCAGCGCAGTACCGAAGAATACCGGAGTGATTTCGCCCGCAAGGAACAGTTCTTTGTCGAACTCGTTAGACGCGCCTTTCACCAGTTCCAGTTCGTCACGTAGCTGCTGTGCCAGATCTTCACCAACCGCAGCGTCGAGATCCGGGTTATTCAGCCCTTTAACAATACGGACTTCCTGAATCGTGTGGCCTTTACCGCTCTGATAAAGATAGGTTTCGTCTTTATAAAGGTGGTAAACGCCTTTAAACAGCTTGCCGCAGCCAATCGGCCAGGTGATCGGTGCGCAGCCGATTTTCAGCTCGTTCTCAACTTCATCGAGCAGTTCCATCGGGTCGCGGATATCACGGTCAAGTTTGTTCATAAAGGTGAGGATCGGCGTGTCGCGCAGACGGGTAACTTCCATCAGCTTACGGGTACGATCTTCAACACCTTTTGCAGCGTCGATAACCATCAGGCAGCAGTCCACCGCTGTCAGGGTACGATAGGTATCTTCCGAGAAGTCTTCGTGCCCCGGGGTGTCTAGCAGGTTAACCAGGCAATCGTGATACGGAAACTGCATCACAGACGTAGTAATGGAGATCCCACGCTGCTTTTCCATCTCCATCCAGTCCGACTTAGCGTGCTGGTTGGAACCACGGCCTTTTACTGTACCAGCGGTCTGAATGGCCTGTCCGAACAGCAGCACCTTCTCGGTGATGGTAGTTTTACCGGCGTCCGGGTGAGAAATAATGGCAAAAGTGCGGCGCTTCGCCACCTCTTGCAAATAAGGAGACAACGTCATAATTCTTTCTTCTTGAGTAAGCGGCATCGCGCCGCGCTTGTTGAAAACGAAAAATTGCGGCTATTTTACCCATCAACGGGGGGGAGGCAATCTGTGTTTACACAGGAGCTGCTCCAGTTCGTGCAACGATGAAACGGTCCAGGTGGGCGCGATGCCTTCTGGTTGCTCGCGATGGTGCGCATTCAGCCAGCAAGTCGCAAGCCCGGCGTTGATGCCACCGAGAATATCGGACTCGGCTGTGTCGCCAACCATCAGCACGCGTGAACGGTCAGGATTGCCCGCCAGTTCCAGCGCATAATCGAAAATTTTCTTATTCGGTTTGGCAATGCCAACTTCTTCGGAAATCACCAGCAAATCAAAGTAATCACGCAGGCCCGTCCGTTCCAGACGCACTTGCTGCAAGGCGCTAAAACCGTTGGTGATGATGCCGATTTTAGCGTTGCCACGAATGGCGTTAAGCAGAGAAACCGCGCCCGGCAGCGGCGTGCAGATTTCCGCCATCGCATTAATAAAGGCATCGTTAAGCAAGCCTGCTTCAACTTTCAGCCGTTCGGCCCAGCTCTCGAAACGCCCGTGCTGAAGCTGTAATGAAGTGATCGCGCCGTTTTGATAATCCACCCACAGTGGCTTGTTAACGGCCTGATAGTCCTGAAAATCTTCAGCGGTAAAGGTGACGCTGTAATCAAGAAACATCCGCTGCAGGCCGGTGAATGAGTCAAAGGTAAACAGCGTTTCATCGGCATCAAAGAAAATCCAGTCCCACTTCATTATTCCACCTTGTCTTACATACTGATTGGCAACGCCATGATGATGGCGTCTTCGCGACCGTCCGTGGTGGGGTAGTAATTGCGGCGAATCGTCGCCTCGTTAAAGCCTAAACTTTCGTACAGGGCAATGGCGGCAGCGTTTGAAGCACGGACTTCCAGCCATAGTGTCGCCACGCCGCGTTTTTCCAGTTCGTCGATCAGATGTTTCAGCAGCACCCTTCCCAATCCCTGACGCTGATAGTCAGGATCGACCACAATATTGAACAATGTAGCTTCATCCAGCACCACTTGCGTAATCGCAAACGCCGCCATTTTGCCGTTTTGCGTTAACTGAAAGTTGAGATAACGCTCGCCCTGGTTGCTGGCAAAGGTTTTTTCACTCCACGGAAAGGCGTGGGCGCGTTGTTCAATGTGGTAAGCCGCTGGTAAATCAGTCGTTTCGAGGGAAGAAATCGTGTTCATATGTGCAAATCTGTTGCCATAACGCGGCGCGTGCCGTTGGGTTTGCCCGTAATTCGGTGAGCGCCGGTGATGCCACCTGAGCGCCTTCCAGTGATAGCGGTTCGTCAGTACCCAACCGCCAGCTGTTGCAGCGACTGCCTTGCGGCAGCATCGCGATTTTTTCTGGCGTCAGTTGCAGCACTTGATCGGGGCTGACGGTTAATGCGCGCAGAACATCGCTCACTAAAGGATCGGTCAGGGCGGGAAGATCGTTTGCCACCATCACCAGACGGACGTGTGCCGGGATCGCAATGGCAATCTCCCCCTGCAACGCGCCAGGGCGACGCAGCGACCACTGGGTAATGCCCAGTTGCTGTAACTGCCAGTCTCGTCGGGATGTCATAGCGAATCGCTCCTGTTGTCAGGGGCGCAAATATAGCAAATTCGTCGATACCGCGCCAACATATGGCTATAATCGCCGCCAGTATCAATTGAGGAGCATTCCATGTCTGCATTTACCCCGGCAAGTGAAGTCTTGCTGCGTCACAGTGATGATTTCGAACAAAGCCGTATTCTGTTTGCCGGAGACTTACAGGATGACCTGCCCGCGCGTTTAGATACCGCGGCCAGCCGTGCTCATACCCAGCAATTCCACCACTGGCAGGTATTAAGCCGCCAGATGGGGGATAACGCCCGTTTCAGTCTGGTCGCCACGGTGGATGACGTCGCAGATTGCGATACGCTGATTTACTACTGGCCGAAGAACAAACCGGAAGCCCAGTTCCAGTTGATGAATTTACTTTCTCTGCTGCCAGTGGGGACAGATATTTTTGTCGTTGGCGAGAACCGCAGCGGCGTGCGCAGCGCCGAGCAGATGCTGGCAGATTATGCGCCGTTGAATAAAGTCGACAGCGCTCGTCGCTGTGGCCTCTATTTTGGTCGTCTGGAAAAACAGCCGGTATTTGATGCCGATAAATTCTGGGGCGAATACAGCGTCGATGGCCTGACGGTCAAAACGCTGCCTGGCGTGTTTAGCCGCGACGGTCTGGATGTCGGTAGCCAGTTGCTGCTCTCGACGTTAACTCCGCACACGAAAGGTAAAGTGCTGGATGTCGGCTGTGGCGCGGGGGTGCTTTCAGTTGCCTTTGCGCGCCATTCGCCGAAAATTCGTCTCACCTTGTGCGATGTCTCTGCGCCAGCGGTAGAAGCCAGCCGCGCAACACTTGCGGCCAACTGTGTTGAAGGTGAAGTCTTTGCCAGCAACGTCTTTTCCGAGGTGAAAGGTCGTTTTGATATGATCATCTCCAACCCGCCGTTCCACGATGGGATGCAAACCAGCCTGAATGCGGCGCAAACGCTGATTCGCGGCGCGGTGCGTCATCTTAATAGTGGCGGCGAGCTGCGAATTGTAGCGAACGCCTTCCTGCCTTATCCGGACGTGCTGGATGAGACATTTGGCTTCCATGAAGTGATTGCGCAAACCGGGCGTTTCAAGGTATATCGCGCCATTATGACCCGCCAGGCGAAAAAAGGTTAAGTATCCCGCCGCAAGCCTTGCCGGATGCGGCGTAAACGCCTTATCCGACCTACAATACCTGCACGTTAGCCCTTCGTAGGCCAGATAAGACGCGCCAGCGTCGCATCTGGCATCTGCCCCCGCATGCCTACCAAACCTGCACGCTAGTTTCCTGATGGACATTTTTCCAGCAATTACACCTCCGGCGATAATTAACTATTGACGAAAAGCTGAAAACCACTAGAATGCGCCTCCGTGGTAGCAATTCTTTTTAAGAATTGATGGTATGCGAAGGTGGCGGAATTGGTAGACGCGCTAGCTTCAGGTGTTAGTGTCCTTACGGACGTGGGGGTTCAAGTCCCCCCCCTCGCACCAATTATCTTTACTTCCTTTCTTGTTTCTTCCTTGATTTTTCATCCCTGATTCAAATTCATTATCATCAGCATGATGGCAGCAATAAGCGCCAGGCACGATGGTAGCAAAACGTAATGCCGTAACTGTTTGTGATACAGCATCACCGGCGTCAATACTAATCCCATCAGAATGACAATCCGCCACTGATCCGGCGATAAATCCGCATACATCAGCCCTGCAATCAGCAATCCCGGCAGCAACACTCCCCAGCCACTGCCCAGCGTACGTTGCAACATGGTTTCATCTCTTTCATTGATAATGATAACCAATATCATATGATAATTTTTATCATTTGCAAGCCAGAGAAATCCCTTGCTATCGGGTAAACCTATCGCTAGGATTAGCAATCATTATCATTTAGATTACTATCCCGATTATGGCCTATCGTTCCGCACCGCTCTATGAAGATATCATCTGGCGAACGCATCTCCAGCCGCAGGATGCTGGGCTTGCACAAGCCGTACGTGCGACGATCGCCAAACATCGTGAACATTTGCTCGAGTTTATCCGCCTGGATGAACCCGCTCCGCTTAACGCCATGACGCTGGCGCAATGGTCATCACCGAATGCGCTAAGTTCTCTACTCGCGGTCTATTCCGATCATATCTATCGCAACCAACCAACGATGATCCGCGAGAACAAACCGCTGATCTCACTATGGGCACAATGGTATATCGGCCTGATGGTGCCACCATTAATGCTGGCGCTACTGACGCAGGAAAAGGCATTAGATGTGTCGCCGGAACATTTCCATGCTGAGTTTCACGAAACCGGACGCGTCGCCTGTTTCTGGGTCGATGTGTGTGAAGATAAAAACGCAACACCACATTCGCCGCAGCAGCGAATGGAAACGTTAATCAGCCAGGCGCTGGTTCCGGTTGTGCAGGCACTAGAAGCGACCGGAGAGATCAACGGCAAACTTATCTGGAGTAATACCGGTTATTTGATCAACTGGTATCTCACTGAGATGAAGCAACTGCTCGGCGAGGCGACGGTTGAATCGCTGCGCCATGCCCTCTTTTTTGAGAAAACGCTCACGAACGGTGAAGATAATCCACTCTGGCGTACCGTCGTGCTGCGCGATGGCCTGCTGGTGCGCCGAACCTGCTGCCAGCGTTATCGCTTACCGGATGTGCAGCAATGTGGCGATTGTACGCTGAAATGAAAGCACTGCCGGGGAAGTAAACCCGGCATCATGCGGATTAATAGGGATGCAACACATTACTTGCTTCGCAATGCCGCATACATAACAGAATATCTGCGGCCTCCAACAACCCTGCATCAGAACTGACGCCCAGTTTCGACATCACATTAAATTTATGTGCACGGATCGTTTTGATATTGCGTTTAAGCTGCTCGGCAATTTGTGTCATTGAGTAGCCACGCGACATAAAGCGCAATATTTCTCTCTCCGTCGGGCTTAGCGTCCGGCTTTGGTTAATGTACCACTGATTGTTCAGTCGGTCGGTCGCCTGACGTACACCATTTAATGACAAAAAGAGTTCCTGATGAAAAATCTCCAGCGTTGACGCTTTACTTAATACACCGTCCAGCGGTGATGGCGACAATGAACCAATCAGCCGAGCTTCAATATCATCATCCGCAATAACTAAACGCCGGGTACGCGGAAACTTAATCGCCAGTTCAGTCAGGCAAGATAATCCCTCTCTGCGCTCACTTCTCATGGCAGAAAAAGAAAAATGACCGCCGCAAATGAGATCCGCGACATGGCATCCTGAAATGACTCCTGACTGGTATAGGTATGGAGCTTATAAGGGTTACCCGCAAACTTTCTGAATAAACTCTCAATACCGATACTGCTCATGACGCATTTTTCTATGAGTGCGACATTTCTCTTCTTAATTCGGCTGTGTTCCATTCTGCGGCATCTCCATAAACAGAAGGCAAGTTAAGTTCTCTTGCACCCTGCGCGCTATTTATCCATGCATACATTTCAGCGTTGCTGTGAATTGCCAGTCGACGCATCGCACTGTTTTTTTGGGCGCTGATAGTTTTATTACTTTTCTTAAGCAACGAAACTATCTGGTTGATGCCCCATCCTTTACCTAATAGCCGCAGTACCTTGCGCTCTGAAAGAGTGAGAATGACGGAGCGATAGCTAAAATCATGAGTTTCATTCATTGCCGGAGAGGTCAGCATGGCGCTGATACGCTCTGCGTGCGTATTGCCGGAACGTACGGTCTTGACCAGATTCTCAATGGGTTCAACATCAGACAATAACGTCGCCGTAGGGCACATGAGCAATTCTACTGCCTGGGAATACCAGGAGCGTGACACCATGAAAACCCAGTGAATTTCCCGATATTGTGAGATTAAAGAATAATAATGTTCACAAACAGAACGTGGATCTTCACTTTCACCGGCTAAATCAGCAATGACTAATCCGGAACGACGTAATTGTAATAAGGTAAGGTCCTCCGCAGAGGCGCTGGATATTATTTCATATTCAGGGAAGTGAGTCCTCATGACCTCTTTTAACCCTGCTTGCATAACAGGTATTTTACTGATAACAATTCCATTTTTGCAGCATCCTGGCAACATATTTCCTCCACATCCACTGTCTAAAAATCATGATGGTTTATTCAGGATATTCATTCCTTAAATGTTTCCAGCAAATTAATAGATTAAGCGAATAAATTATCCTTAGCATTCACTTTCATATCAGCATACTCCTGCTGCACAACAACTCCACTGCATGTGTCAGAAGGTTAGCATCAAATGATAACCTGGTGAAATAGCCTGGAGACATTTAAAATATCTACATTAAGTTGTTAGGAATACTTAATGAAAAACAGAAATCACATTCATTTAATTTATAATTAAATGATATCCCTTCCCGCAGAATGAAAAATCACACAACCAATATTTATTCAATGAAATCTGATGGTTTTAACTTGTTAACATTAAAAAACGTGCCCGGTTATCTATTATCCTGATTCGTAAAGGCCAAACAATAAATTCATTATAGTGAGAATATTCATGTGATAGTTTGTTTGCGGCGAGAGATAATTCGCTTTTTATCACCGAGCTTGTCCCGATAACCAGGATTAATCAGCGCAATTTTGATCTTAACCTACCGCAAAACAACCGTGCTTCATGATACAAATGGATTCTCATTATCTGAACAATACGCAGCACGTCTATGACAAAGGGCGAGTTATGCAAACTGAGCAACAGCGAGCCGTAACACGGCTTTGTATCCAGTGTGGATTATTTCTTTTGCAACATGGTGCGGAAAGCGCGTTGGTTGATGAGCTTTCCTCACGACTGGGTCGGGCGTTGGGGATGGACAGCGTCGAAAGTTCTATCTCTTCGAACGCCATAGTGCTGACAACCATTAAAGATGGGCAATGCCTGACATCGACACGTAAAAATCACGATCGCGGCATTAATATGCATGTGGTGACTGAAGTCCAGCACATTGTGATTCTGGCGGAGCACCATCTGCTGGATTACAAAGGCGTAGAGAAACGATTTAGCCAAATTCAGCCATTACGTTACCCAAGATGGCTGGTAGCCTTAATGGTTGGCCTTTCTTGCGCCTGTTTCTGCAAACTCAATAAAGGTGGCTGGGATGGTGCCGTCATCACCTTCTTTGCCAGTACGGCCGCGATGTATATCCGCCAGCTGCTGGCACAACGTCATCTTCATCCGCAGATCAACTTTTGCCTCACCGCTTTCGCCGCCACCACCATTTCCGGATTGCTTTTGCAACTTCCCACTTTCAGCAATACACCCACTATCGCGATGGCCGCCAGCGTTCTGCTGCTGGTGCCGGGATTTCCGTTGATTAATGCCGTCGCCGATATGTTTAAAGGCCACATCAATACCGGACTGGCACGCTGGGCGATCGCCAGTCTGCTGACACTGGCTACCTGCGTCGGCGTGGTGATGGCACTGACGATTTGGGGGCTACGCGGATGGGTGTGATCGAGTTTCTGTTTGCATTGGCGCAGGATATGATCCTCGCCGCCATTCCAGCGGTCGGCTTTGCGATGGTGTTCAACGTTCCCGTTCGGGCATTACGCTGGTGTGCGCTGCTTGGCGCGATTGGTCATGGTTCACGAATGATCTTAATGACCAGCGGGCTGAATATTGAGTGGTCAACCTTTATGGCCTCCATGCTGGTCGGCACCATTGGTATTCAATGGTCGCGCTGGTATCTGGCGCATCCGAAAGTGTTTACCGTGGCGGCTGTTATCCCTATGTTCCCGGGCATATCGGCTTATACCGCAATGATTTCGGCGGTAAAAATCAGCCAGTTAGGTTACAGCGAACCGTTGATGATTACCCTGTTAACCAACTTTCTTACAGCTTCATCGATTGTTGGTGCGTTATCCATCGGTCTTTCCATTCCTGGATTATGGTTGTACCGCAAGCGCCCTCGCGTATAAAATTGCCTCGCTTAAAGCACACGGATGAGAGACAGCCTCCTCTCCTCCGTGTGTTACTATAAAAGTTATCTCCCTTCTCGTTCATCGTTCCATATTTGAGAAACAGTATGTCTTCCAGAGTTTTGACCCCGGACGTCGTTGGTATTGACGCCCTGGTACACGATCACCAAACCGTTCTGGCAAAAGCTGAAGGCGGTGTGGTTGCCGTATTTGCTAACAATGCCCCGGCGTTTTATGCCGTCACGCCTGCACGCCTGGCTGAACTGCTGGCGCTGGAAGAAAAGCTGGCGCGTCCGGGAAGCGATGTCGCTCTGGACGATCAACTCTATCAGGAACCGCAAGCCGCTCCCGTTGCTGTACCCATGGGGAAATTCGCCATGTATCCGGACTGGCAACCCGATGCCGATTTTATCCGCCTGGCGGCGCTATGGGGTGTGGCACTAAGAGAGCCGGTGACCACCGAAGAACTGGCCTCATTCATTGCCTACTGGCAGGCGGAAGGTAAAGTCTTTCACCATGTGCAGTGGCAACAAAAACTGGCGCGCAGCCTGCAAATCGGTCGTGCCAGCAACGGCGGACTGCCGAAACGAGATGTGAATACGGTCAGCGAACCTGACAGTCAAATTCCACCAGGATTCAGAGGGTAACGATGAAAAACGTTGGCGACCTGATGCAACGCCTGCAAAAAATGATGCCTGCCCATATCAAACCTGCATTCAAAACGGGTGAAGAACTACTGGCCTGGCAGAAAGAACAAGGAGCGATCCGCTCCGCCGCTCTCGAACGTGAAAATCGGGCGATGAAAATGCAGCGCACCTTTAACCGCTCCGGTATTCGGCCACTGCATCAGAACTGCTCCTTTGAGAACTATCGCGTTGAGTGTGAAGGGCAGATGAATGCGTTAAGCAAAGCGCGCCAGTACGTCGAAGAGTTTGACGGCAACATCGCCAGCTTCATCTTTTCTGGTAAGCCAGGAACCGGCAAAAACCATCTGGCGGCGGCAATCTGCAACGAGCTGCTGCTACGCGGTAAATCCGTATTGATCATCACCGTGGCCGATATTATGTCGGCGATGAAAGATACCTTCAGGAATAGCGGTACCAGTGAAGAACAACTGCTTAACGATCTGAGCAACGTTGATCTGCTGGTGATCGATGAGATCGGCGTGCAGACCGAATCGAAATACGAAAAAGTGATCATCAACCAGATCGTCGATCGCCGCTCTTCTTCCAAACGCCCAACCGGGATGCTGACCAACAGTAATATGGAAGAGATGACCAAGTTGCTGGGCGAACGCGTGATGGACCGTATGCGCCTGGGTAACAGTTTGTGGGTGATCTTCAACTGGGATAGCTACCGTAGCCGGGTAACAGGTAAAGAGTATTAATCCCCGTTTCTGGCGGTATACTGCGACACAATTCCACCTTGAGTAATGATGATGAAAACTGTTAAACATCTTCTGTGCTGTGCCATTGCCGCCAGCACATTAATTCCCACCGGGGTGCATGCTGCGTCCTGGAAAGATGCGCTCTCCAGCGCCGCCAGCGAACTTGGCAACCAAAACAGCACGACACAGGAAGGCGGTTGGTCGCTCGCGTCATTAACTAACTTGCTTAGCAGCGGGAACCAGGCCTTAAGCGCAGATAACATGAACAACGCCGCAGGCATTCTGCAATACTGCGCGAAGCAAAAGCTGGCGTCGGTAACCGATGCCGAAAACATCAAGAACCAGGTGCTGGAAAAGCTGGGCCTGAACAGTGAAGAGCAAAAAGAAGACACCAACTATCTGGATGGCATTCAGGGTTTGCTGAAAACCAAAGATGGTCAGCAACTCAATCTGGATAACATCGGAACGACTCCGCTGGCAGAAAAGGTGAAAACCAAAGCCTGCGATCTGGTGTTAAAGCAGGGGCTGAACTTCATTTCCTGAACCGCGAAACGCCGCGTTTTAGCTGTTACCCGGCTGACGCGGCTCTCTCCTGCCCTTTTCCCTGCTTCTGGACGGTTTTCCCCCTGTTACACGGGAAGCGACCGCGATCAAAAAAGTCTGTTTATAAACTAATTCCTAACAACATCGCATTTTTTTGACACTAGAATTGCAGCAATATGGCGACGCCATTACATTGTTCTTCTCAAAAAGCTTAAACGTTGGCTAAACGGCCCGGTTTAGTGAGGATCGCCCGTTGTCAGAACTACTCTCTTTCGCCCTTTTTCTCGCCTCTGTGCTGATTTACGCATGGAAAGCGGGACGTAACACCTGGTGGTTTGCAGCCACATTAACGGTGCTGGGGCTATTTGTCGTTTTAAATATCACCCTGTTTGCCAGCGACTATTTTACTGGCGATGGTATTAACGACGCGGTTCTCTATACCTTAACCAACAGCCTGACCGGTGCTGGCGTCAGCAAATACATCCTGCCGGGTATCGGCATTGTGCTGGGGCTGACAGCGGTGTTCGGTGCGCTGGGCTGGATCCTGCGCCATCGTCGCCATCATCCGCACCATTTTGGTTACAGCCTGCTGGCGCTCTTACTGGCGCTGGGTTCGGTGGACGCCAGCCCGGCATTTCGTCAGATAACGGAACTGGTGAAATCCCAGTCACGCGATGGCGACCCGGACTTTGCGGCTTATTATAAAGAGCCGTCGAAAACTATCCCTGACCCGAAACTCAACCTGGTTTATATCTACGGCGAAAGTCTCGAGCGGACCTATTTTGATAACGAAGCTTTCCCGGATCTCACGCCTGAACTGGGCGCGTTGAAAAATGAAGGCCTGGATTTCAGCCACACGCAGCAGCTACCAGGAACGGATTACACGATTGCGGGCATGGTGGCTTCTCAGTGCGGCATACCGCTGTTTGCCCCCTTTGAAGGCAACGCCTCCGCCTCTGTCTCCAGCTTCTTCCCGCAGAACATCTGTCTGGGCGATATCCTGAAAAACTCGGGTTATCAGAACTATTTCGTGCAGGGCGCGAATCTGCGTTTTGCCGGTAAAGATGTGTTCCTGAAGTCGCATGGCTTCGACCACTTATACGGCTCAGAAGAGCTGAAAAGCGTGGTGGCCGACCCGCACTATCGCAACGACTGGGGATTCTACGACGATACCGTTCTCGATGAAGCGTGGAAAAAGTTTGAAGAGCTTTCCCGCTCAGGTCAGCGATTCTCACTGTTTACCCTGACAGTCGATACCCATCACCCGGATGGTTTTATCTCGCGTACCTGTAACCGCAAAAAATATGATTTTGACGGTAAGCCGAACCAGTCATTCAGCGCGGTAAGTTGCAGCCAGGAGAATATCGCGGCGTTTATCAACAAAATCAAAGCGTCACCGTGGTTTAAAGATACCGTCATCGTCGTCTCTTCTGACCATTTAGCGATGAACAACACGGCGTGGAAATACCTCAATAAGCAGGATCGCAATAACCTGTTTTTTGTCATTCGTGGCGACAAGCCGCAGCAAGAGACGCTGGCAGTGAAGCGTAACACGATGGATAACGGCGCGACGGTGCTGGACATTCTCGGTGGCGATAACTATCTCGGACTTGGTCGTAGCAGTTTATCCGGGCAGTCGATGTCGGAAATCTTCCTCAATATCAAAGAGAAAACATTGGCGTGGAAGCCGGATATCATCCGCCTGTGGAAATTCCCTAAAGAGATGAAAGAGTTCACCATCGACCAGCAGAAAAACATGATTGCCTTCTCGGGTAGCCATTTCCGTTTGCCGCTGCTGTTGCGGGTTTCAGACAAACGCGTGGAACCGCTGCCGGAAAGCGAATACTCAGCACCGCTGCGTTTCCAGCTGGCCGATTTCGCTCCACGCGACAATTTCGTCTGGGTTGACCGTTGCTATAAGATGGCACAACTCTGGGCTCCGGAACTGGCACTCTCCACCGACTGGTGTGTCTCGCAAGGGCAGCTTGGCGGTCAGCAAATTGTTCAGCATGTTGACAAAACAACATGGCAGGGCAAAACGGCATTTAAAGATACGGTCATCGACATGGCGCGTTATAAAGGCAATGTCGATACGCTGAAAATTGTTGATAACGATATTCGCTACAAAGCCGACAGTTTCATCTTCAACGTCGCCGGTGCGCCAGAAGAGGTGAAACAGTTTAGTGGGATTTCCCGTCCAGAGTCGTGGGGCCGCTGGTCCAACGCGCAGCTGGGCGATGAAGTAAAAATCGAGTACAAGCATCCGCTGCCAAAGAAATTTGACCTGGTGATTACCGCCAAAGCATACGGCAATAACGCCAGCCGTCCTATTCCGGTACGCGTAGGTAATGAAGAACAAACCCTTGTGCTGGGCAATGAAGTGACCACCACCACACTGCATTTCGATAACCCAACCGATGCCGACACACTGGTAATTGTGCCGCCGGAACCTGTCTCAACCAACGAAGGGAATATCCTCGGACACTCGCCGCGTAAGCTCGGGATCGGCATGGTGGAAATTAAAGTGGTGGAACGTGAAGGATAATTCCTGACTGATGTGTAGGTCGCATAAGGTGCGACCTACACACCTTCTGCGGCCTACAAAACATCATTGAGAAACAGAAAAAAACAGCGCCCAACACTTCCCCGGACGCTGCATGGCAACTTTAATAATCTCGCCTTATCAGAAAGTAATTACACCCTTAATCAACTCACGATTGTTAATCACATCGCGCTCGTAGGTTTCTGCCAGCGTGGCGAACGGATAGCGATGGGTTAACATCATGTCAGCAGTGATTTTTCCTTCCGCCATCAGTCGACCGACTTTAGCAAAATCTTCCGGCGTGGCGTTGCGGCTACCCATCATCGTCGTTTCTTTTTTATGGAATTCCGGATCGGAGAACTGCAACTCACCTTTAAACAGGCCGACAAATACCACCGTGCCGCCGTGACGAATCAAATTCACGGTGTTATTCATCGCATGTTGATTACCTGTCGCGTCGATCACTTTCTGCGCCAGCGAACCACCAAACTGCGCCCGTAGCTGCGCGTCAAAATCTTCGGCTGACGGGTCCAGTAAAGGTAATTCCAGACGCGTTGCCACATGTTCACGGCGCGCCGGACTGGTATCCGCCACCACCACCTGTGCGCCATCGGCTTTAGCGATTGCCGCCGCGCCCAGACCGATTGGCCCCGCCCCGACCACCAGCACCTGCTCGCCGGGAGCAATGGCTGCGCGACGCACCGCATGAGCGCTAATAGCGAAAGGTTCAATCAATGCTGCCGCCTGCGGGTCAATACCGTCTGCGGGCAAAATGTTCGCCACCGGCACGCTCAAATACTCACTAAAACCGCCATCCTGATGCACGCCAATGACTGAAATTTTTTCACAGCAATTGGTACGCCCGCTTTTACACGCCGGGCATTGCTGACAGGCAACATAAGGGATCACAGCAACTTGCTGACCATTTTTAAGATCAGCAATATTTTTACCCAGCCTAACAATCTCCCCACATATTTCATGGCCTAAAACACGTGGATAACTAAAAAATGGTTGATTTCCACCCCAGGCATGAATATCTGTACCGCAAATCCCGACAGACTTAATTTTTATTAATGCTTCATTGTCACCCGGAATAGGTATCTCGCGTTGTTTCCAGACTAATTCTTTCGGCTGCTGGCAAATTAAAACATTCATCGTAGACATGATTCGGCTCTCCATTTTTTGTTGCCTTAGATATCAATGAAAATGAAAAATGGCAGCGGAACGGAAAATCTGTTTTGTGAAAACACACGCATAAAAATGTTTTAAATCGGGTTTTAATGGACTCACAAGGAGGAAAATATGAGTCGTTCACAAAATTTACGCCACAATGTGATTAACCAGGTCATTGATGATATGGCGCGGGGTCATATCCCTTCCCCACTTCCATCGCAAAGTGCGCTGGCGGAAATGTACAACATCAGCCGCACCACAGTGCGTCATATTCTCAGCCATTTACGCGAATGCGGCGTCTTGACGCAGGTTGGAAACGACTATGTTATTGCGCGTAAACCTGACCACGATGACGGTTTCGCCTGTACTACCGCTTCAATGAGTGAACAAAACAAAGTGTTTGAGCAGGCTTTTTTCACGCTGATAAACCAGCGCCAGTTACGCCCAGGGGAAACTTTTTCTGAACTGCAACTGGCTCGGGCCGCGGGTGTCAGCCCGGTGGTTGTAAGAGAATATCTTTTAAAATTCGGCCGTTATAATCTTATTCAAAGCGAAAAGCGCGGCCAGTGGAGCATGAAGCAATTCGATCAATCCTACGCCGAGCAGCTGTTTGAGCTACGCGAAATGCTCGAAACACATTCACTTCAGCACTTTCTCAACCTGCCTGATCATGATCCCCGCTGGCTGCAGGCGAAAACCATGCTCGAACGTCATCGGCTACTGCGTGACAACATCGGCAATAGCTTTCGCATGTTCTCGCAACTTGACAGAGATTTTCACTCCTTACTGCTTTCAGCTGCCGACAATATCTTTTTTGATCAATCGCTTGAGAGCATCTCAGTCATCTTTCATTTTCACTATCAATGGGACGAAAGCGATCTTAAACAGCGCAATATCATTGCCGTCGATGAGCATATGACCATTCTCAGCGCTCTGATTTGCCGCAGTGACCTCGATGCCACCCTTGCGCTCCGTAACCATTTGAATTCAGCTAAACAATCAATGATTCGATCCATTAATGAGAACACGCGTTATGCTCATTAAGTACGGATTAAAAACAGCAAACTATTAGCGAGTGCACGGTTTTATCAAAAGATAAATACCGGGAAATTCCCGCTTACCTATGCTCACAATCAGTCGACTAAAAATGTTTTTGTGAGCGGTAGTAAAGTCCTAAAACTTTAACCTGCCGTTAATGTCAACCTTGCGTAATGCACAATTACGTAAACAATTAAAATTATAAATACAGGAGTCCGGCGTGGAAAAAGAAAATATCACCATCGATCCGCGTTCTTCATTTACTCCATCTTCGTCGGCAGATATTCCCGTGCCACCAGATGGATTAGTTCAACGCAGTACCCGAATTAAACGCATTCAAACCACCGCCATGTTGTTATTATTTTTTGCGGCGGTAATCAATTATCTCGACCGCAGTTCGCTGTCGGTAGCAAATTTAACGATTCGTGAAGAATTGGGATTAAGTGCCACCGAAATCGGCGCTTTGCTCTCCGTGTTTTCACTCGCTTACGGGATTGCGCAACTTCCTTGCGGCCCACTATTGGATCGTAAAGGCCCACGCCTGATGCTGGGACTGGGGATGTTCTTCTGGTCACTGTTCCAGGCAATGTCTGGCATGGTGCACAACTTTACGCAGTTCGTGTTGGTGCGTATCGGTATGGGGATTGGTGAAGCGCCGATGAACCCATGCGGTGTAAAAGTCATTAACGACTGGGGTAATGACTCCAACTTACTGATAGTGTTTTATGTTCAGATAATGCCCGATGACCTTGTCATGCAGCTCCACTGATTTTGAGAACGACAGTGACTTCCGTCCCAGCCTTGCCAGATGTTGTCTCAGATTCAGATTATGTCGCTCAATGCGCTGAGTGTAACGCTTGCTGATAACGTGCAGCTTTCCCTTCAGGCGTGATTCATACTGCGGCCAGCCATCCGTCATCCATACCACGACCTCAAAGGCCGACAGCAGGCTCAGAAGACGCTCCAGTGTGGCCAGAGTGCGTTCACCGAAGACGTGCGCCACAACCGT
>NZ_MECT01000542.1:0-219 GCF_001722145.1 Shigella sp. FC1544 | reverse complement strand
TGTGCCTCAAACGAATATTCACCGTTATTTCCGGTCACTACATCAGCCCTGGTACGCATCACCACTTCTGAGGTGTTTACACGGGATTTCAGAATAATCTGGCATCCGGACATGGGGATGCCTGCGCCATCAGTCAGCGCACCTGATATCACTACAGACATAGTTTTTCTCGCGATAAATTAAATCAGGAAGAAATTTCCGGAGAGGCGGGCCATTCAA
>NZ_MECT01000541.1:0-220 GCF_001722145.1 Shigella sp. FC1544 | reverse complement strand
GCCCATAATGCGTGCACTGGCGCGACATCCGACGCCATTCATGGCCATATCAATGATTTTCTGGTGCGTACCGGGCTGAGAGGCGGTGTAAGTGAACTGTAGTTGCCATGTTTTACGGCAATGAGAGCAGAGATAGCGCTGATGTCCGGCAGTGCTTTTGCCGTTACGCACCACCCCGTCAGTAGCTGAACAGGAGGGACAGCTGATAGAAACAGAAGCC
>NZ_MECT01000540.1:0-221 GCF_001722145.1 Shigella sp. FC1544 | reverse complement strand
AAGACCGCACGAATATAACGGTGGGTTACCCCCAAACGAATCGGAAAATCGATACTGGAAAAACTCTAACTCGGTGGCCAGTTTTTGTTGACCACTTCATACCTGACACATCGCTTCAATGGGAAATTGTTGTCGCCATTGTTCGATTAACGCGTATTTTTCAGCGACTCCTGTGCAAAATACGCTGTTGCTTTTTTTAATATATCTCGCTCAAGGCGAGC
>NZ_MECT01000539.1:0-222 GCF_001722145.1 Shigella sp. FC1544 | reverse complement strand
GACAGGCTCCGGAAGACGGTTGTTGCGCACGTATTCGGTGAACGCACTATGGCGACGCTGGGGCGTCTTATGAGCTTGCTGTCACCCTTTGACGTGGTGATATGGATGACGGATGGCTGGCCACTGTATGAATCCCGCCTGAAGGGAAAGCTGCACGTAATCAGCAAGCGATATACGCAGCGAATTGAGCGGCATAACCTGAATCTGAGGCAGCACCTGGCA
>NZ_MECT01000538.1:0-222 GCF_001722145.1 Shigella sp. FC1544 | reverse complement strand
AGGCCGCAGTCGGTAACCTCGCGCATACAGCCGGGCAGTGACGTCATCGTCTGCGCGGAAATGGACGAACAGTGGGGATACGTCGGGGCTAAATCGCGCCAGCGCTGGCTGTTTTACGCGTATGACAGGCTCCGGAAGACGGTTGTTGCGCACGTATTCGGTGAACGCACTATGGCGACGCTGGGGCGTCTTATGAGCTTGCTGTCACCCTTTGACGTGGTG
>NZ_MECT01000537.1:0-225 GCF_001722145.1 Shigella sp. FC1544 | reverse complement strand
ACCTTATCGAGATGCTCAAGTGACCGAAATGATGACCGTGCTCCAGATGGCGCTTCAATAGAAAGATTTAGTGATTTGAAACTGGTCCCTTGAGAAAACATTTTGCTATAACTTTGCGCTGCTATAGACTTCCTTAAAAAGTTTTTCACAGTATTAGCACAGTGATCTAAATGTTTTTCACTTATGCCAGAAGAAGATGAGTTTGTTACGCGTAATATATTTTTT
>NZ_MECT01000536.1:0-228 GCF_001722145.1 Shigella sp. FC1544 | reverse complement strand
GGGTTCCATATGTTTCGCGAGTGCGGATATGTGCCACCTTAATCTCCAGTTTTAGCCGCTCATCACTTTGTTTTCTGTCTGAGGGTTCATGCTGTACCCAGTTGTAATAACCGCTCCTGGATACACCAAATACCTGACACATCGCTTCAATGGGAAATTGTTGTCGCCATTGTTCGATTAACGCGTATTTTTCAGCGACTCCTGTGCAAAATACGCTGTTGCTTTTTT
>NZ_MECT01000535.1:0-229 GCF_001722145.1 Shigella sp. FC1544 | reverse complement strand
GGGCCGAATAGCAATGTCTGTCGCACAACAACCACAATGTCACAAATAAAAAATGAGAATAACCAGTTCCCTGAAGGCGACGTAGCCCGGTACAAGAGTAACCCACGTTAGCGCTTGGCGACGGCGGAACAAAGCTGATTCGCGACGTAAGAAAGTGGCAGGCTCATATGACGGACCTCTGTAATGCGGTATCCAACCCGCGAATATCAGCGTGATTCACCGTCGGATT
>NZ_MECT01000534.1:0-231 GCF_001722145.1 Shigella sp. FC1544 | reverse complement strand
TAGCGGAGCAGGAAGGACATCTGATGGAAATGGAAGCCACGCAAGCACCTTAAAATCACCATCATACACTAAATCAGTAAGTTGGCAGCATTACCGGACTCATACTCTTATGTTGACCCGCAAAAGTATAGATCCCGTTCTGCTCTCTGTTGGTGCTGAGAAGCTCTCACAACGTGAATGGGACTGGATGAAGATGCTCAAACCCATGGACCCACCACCTGCGATGGTCGC
>NZ_MECT01000533.1:0-232 GCF_001722145.1 Shigella sp. FC1544 | reverse complement strand
AGGCTCAGAAGACGCTCCAGTGTGGCCAGAGTGCGTTCACCGAAGACGTGCGCCACAACCGTCCTCCGTATCCTGTCATACGCGTAAAACAGCCAGCGCTGACGTGATTTAGCACCGACGTAGCCCCACTGTTCGTAAGCGTGCAGCAAGAACCGTATTGACGGGGATGTGTTATTCAGTCGGCAGTGCTACGCGCCAGGGGAGCAGTTCGCCGACCCGGTTTATCGGCCAG
>NZ_MECT01000532.1:0-23204 GCF_001722145.1 Shigella sp. FC1544 | reverse complement strand
GCGCGATTTAGCCCCGACGTATCCCCACTGTTCGTCCATTTCCGCGCAGACGATGACGTCACTGCCCGGCTGTATGCGCGAGGTTACCGACTGCGGCCTGAGTTTTTTAAGTGACGTAAAACCGTGTTGAGGCCAACGCCCATAATGCGTGCACTGGCGCGACATCCGACGCCATTCATGGCCATATCAATGATTTTCTGGTGCGTACCGGGCTGAGAGGCGGTGTAAGTGAACTGCAGTTGCCATGTTTTACGGCAGTGAGAGCAGAGATAGCGCTGATGTCCGGCAGTGCTTTTGCCGTTACGCACCACCCCGTCAGTAGCTGAACAGGAGGGAAAGCTGATAGAAACAGAAGCCACTGGAGCACCTCAAAAACACCATCATACACTAAATCAGTAAGTTGGCAGCATCACCAATATGTCGCTATCTTTTCCTTTGTTTTTATTCAGTTAATCAGCGTTGGTAAAGTTTTTGCTAACGCAGATGAGTGGATGACAACGTTTAGAGAAAATATTGCACCAACCTGGCAACAGCCTGAACATTATGATTTATATATTCCTGCCATCACCTGGCATGCACGTTTCGCTTACGACAAAGAAAAAACCGATCGCTATAACGAGCGACCGTGGGGTGGCGGTTTTGGCCTGTCGCGTTGGGATGAAAAAGGAAACTGGCATGGCCTGTATGCCATGGCATTTAAGGACTCGTGGAACAAATGGGAACCGATTGCCGGATACGGATGGGAAAGTACCTGGCGACCGCTGGCGGATGAAAATTTTCATTTAGGTCTGGGATTCACCGCTGGCGTAACGGCACGCGATAACTGGAATTACATCCCTCTCCCGGTTCTACTGCCATTGGCCTCCGTGGGTTATGGCCCAGTGACTTTTCAGATGACCTACATTCCGGGTACCTACAACAATGGCAATGTGTACTTTGCCTGGATGCGCTTTCAGTTTTGAGACAAATGAAGTTTTAGTAACTTCTTTAAAATCAATAGCTAAAATAAGTAACATCAAAAATAACGCGACTTTTATCACTTTTTAGTAAAGTTGCACTGGACAAAGCGTACCACAATTGGTGTACTGGTAACCGACACAGCATTTGTGTCTATTTTTCATGTAAAGGTAATTTTGATGTCTAAGATTAAAGGTAACGTTAAGTGGTTTAATGAGTCCAAAGGATTCGGTTTCATTACTCCGGAAGACGGCAGCAAAGACGTGTTCGTACACTTCTCTGCAATCCAGACTAATGGTTTTAAAACTCTTGCTGAAGGTCAGCGCGTAGAGTTCGAAATCACTAACGGTGCCAAAGGCCCTTCTGCTGCAAACGTAATCGCTCTGTAAGATACGTCAGCAAGAATTCAAAACCCGCTTAATCAGCGGGTTTTTTTTGGTCTTTAGTGTGCGGTTGAGGCCGAAAACAGCCAGAAAGCCAGTGCTGTCATGGCAAAAGACCCCAGAAGGTTGACGAAAACGTTCAGTAATGCCCAGCCAAAGCGACCCTCTTGTAACAAAAACACCACTTCTGCCGAAAATGTTGAGAAGGTTGTTAGACCGCCACAAAATCCGGTGGTGATTAATACTTTCCACACTGGATCAATGTTCGTCATCCTGCTGAACCATGCGAATCCCATTCCTATGATGAATGCCCCAATCAGGTTTGCTGTCAGCGTCCCCAACGGAATCGCCTGATGCAGTGGGTTAAATCGCATACTTAACAGCCATCTCGCCACGCTTCCCGTACCACCGCCAATAAAAACTGCTAAAAGAAGTTGTAACACTGCAAAATCCTGCTATTTGATTTGTATGAGTGATAAGTGTAACGCCGAATAATCGTCGTTGGCGAATTTTACGACTCTGACAGGAGGTGGCAATGCTGGTTGCTGCAGGACAGTTTGCTGTTACATCTGTGTGGGAAAAGAACGCTGAGATTTGTGCCTCGTTGATGGCGCAGGCGGCGGAAAACGACGTATCGCTGTTTGTCCTGCCGGAAGCATTGCTGGCACGCGATGATCATGATGCAGATCTATCGGTTAAATCAGCACAGCTGCTGGAAGGCGAATTCCTCGGACGTTTACGGCGAGAAAGTAAACGTAACATGATGACGACAATTCTGACGATTCATGTTCCTTCAACGCCGGGGCGCGCATGGAATATGCTGGTGGCACTTCAGGCAGGAAACATCGTCGCCCGTTATGCCAAACTGCATCTCTATGATGCATTTGCCATTCAGGAATCACGCCGTGTTGATGCTGGTAATGAAATCGCTCCGTTACTGGAGGTGGAAGGGATGAAGGTCGGTCTGATGACCTGTTATGACTTACGCTTTCCAGAGCTGGCGCTGGCACAGGCATTACAGGGAGCTGAAATCCTGGTACTTCCTGCCGCCTGGGTTCGCGGGCTGCTCAAAGAGCATCACTGGTCAACGTTGCTTGCCGCTCGTGCGCTGGATACCACCTGTTATATGGTGGCGGCGGGCGAGTGCGGGAACAAAAATATCGGGCAAAGCCGGATTATAGATCCCTTTGGCGTCACCATTGCGGCAGCGTCAGAAATGCCTGCACTCATTATGGCGGAAGTGACGCCCGAACGTGTGCGTCAGGTGCGCGCGCAACTGCCCGTCTTAAACAACCGTCGCTTTGCGCCGCCGCAATTATTATGATGTTTTTTTACTCGGCGCTTGATTCACCTTGTTACAGATTGCTATTGTGTGCGCGCGTCGAATGACCGTTAATATTCTCTGGTTTTTAAGGCGCGTTCTGTTGCCGGTTATATGTCAAGAAGGTATCTATGGGTGAGATTAGTATTACCAAACTGCTAGTAGTTGCGGCGCTGGTCGTTCTGCTGTTTGGGACTAAGAAGTTACGTACGCTGGGCGGAGACCTTGGAGCGGCCATTAAAGGGTTCAAGAAGGCGATGAATGATGATGATGCTGTGGCGAAAAAAGGCGCAGACGTTGATCTTCAGGCTGAAAAGCTCTCTCATAAAGAGTGACGTGGCGAGCAGGACGCTCCCTCAATATCTTGTTCGATACAAAAAACCCGCTTCAAAAAGCGGGTTTTTTATCAGACAGATGTAAGTAATTATTACCGGATTACTTAACTTCCATCCCTTTCGCCTGCAAATCGGCGTGGTAAGAAGAGCGGACAAACGGACCGCATGCAGCATGGGTAAAGCCCATCGCCAGCGCTTCGGCTTTCATTTCGTCGAACTCATCCGGGCTAACGTAACGTTGAACCGGCAGGTGATGGCGGCTTGGCTGCAAATATTGCCCCAGCGTTAACATCGTCACACCATGACGGCGCAGGTCGCGCATTACCTCAATAATTTCTTCATTGGTTTCACCCAGTCCCACCATCAGACCAGACTTGGTCGGGATTTCCGGATGCGCTTCTTTAAAGCGTTCCAGCAGCTTCAGCGACCAGTTGTAATCTGCACCAGGCCGTACCTGACGGTAAATACGCGGTACGTTTTCCAGGTTATGGTTGAACACATCTGGTGGCGTTGCAGTCAGAATATCCAGAGCACGATCCATACGACCACGGAAATCCGGCACCAGAGTTTCAATTTTGATTTGCGGGCTTTTTTCCCGAATGGCAGTAATGCAATCCGCAAAGTGCTGGGCACCGCCATCGCGCAGGTCATCACGGTCAACGGAGGTGATAACCACATAACGCAGCGCCATATCGGCAATGGTCTGCGACAGTTTCACTGGTTCATTGGCATCAGGAGCTACCGGGCGACCGTGGGCAACATCACAGAACGGACAACGGCGGGTACAAATAGCGCCGAGGATCATAAACGTTGCTGTGCCGTGGTTGAAGCATTCCGCCAGGTTAGGGCAGGAGGCTTCCTCGCAGACAGAATGCAGGCCATTTTTGCGCATTGCGGCTTTGATGCCCTGGATACGTGTAGAGTCCGCTGGAAGCTTGATTTTCATCCATTCCGGCTTGCGCAGCAGGGCTTCGCGCTCTATTGCTACGTTTTTAACCGGGATAAGGGCCATCTTATCGGCATCGCGGTATTTAACACCGCGTTCCATCACAATGGGTTTACTCATAGCGTGCGTGTTCCAGTTGCGAATTACGAAGGAAAGCGTTTCAATTCAATAGATTGTTGTAATTATCAACTATTTTTGAATTAACGACTGGCAGTATATCATTGAAACGGACCTGAAAGCAGCCAAAGCGGTCGCGAAAATGTAAAATTGTTGTTGGATTGTGCCATTTTATCGTTCTGCGCTGTGATCTGGCTGTAACAATACTTTTTCAAAATGCATTACGGATAACAGCTATTACTCCGTGCAGGATGGGATCACGCAGGCTGAATTTGTTGTAGTGGATAGAGAAATCTATTTGCTCCTTATTTAAGGACGGAAAAGGCAGTTTTTCCAGCGGCCAGCAGCGGCTAAACAGGTTATAAAAACGGCTGGAAATAATCGCTAACATGTCACTGTTGGCAACCAGTGCAGCGATTGTCAAAATGTTGTAGCTGGTGAAATTGATTTGCCGGTCCGGAAACATTTCTTGAACTCTCTGCCGCAGACCGCTGAAATTTTGCTCTTCCGGTAACAGAAGTACATGCGCAGCGTTGTCGATAGTCTCTCTGTCATCTTCTAAAGAGAGTAGTGGATTTCCCTCGCGGCAAATTAACACCATATTGTCGGTGAACAGAACATGATGTTGCACCGTACGATTGGTGCAAAACATGTTATCGATGATGAGATCGGTTTGAAACTGACTGAGTTGGTTTTCCGCGTCGCTGATGGGCGGGTTGCGCAGTAAAAGCTGCGGATAGTGAGTTTTAATCGCCCGATAGATGACAGGAAGGACCAGGGCTCCGACCGAGGGAGTGGTCGCAATAGTTATCGTTCGTTGCTTATCATAGCTTCCTTCGATATCCAGCGCGCCAAGAATGGACTCAAGGCCCTGACTGATATACTCATGTAGATGCATCGCAAATGCGGTAGGAGTGACACCCTGGCCTTTGCGAATAAACAATGGGTCAGGGAATATAACGCGCAGTTTCTGAATAGACTGACTGATTGCCGAGGGGGGCAGATTAAGCACTTTCGCTGCATTAACGATCCCTTTATGTACATATACAGCTTCAAAAATAGTCAGAAGGTTAAGAGCAATATTTCGTAAGGTTGTAAATATTTGTGGTTTACCTTCTGACGACTTTCTGCTTAAACAGGGTTCAATTTGATTATTACTATCCACGCACTTACTCCAATTTTATTCATGGAAAAATAATATTTAAAAAATTACAATAATCTTATGTCTAATTGGAACGGAACGCTTTTGCTCACCATAATCAACTATTTCAATAGGTTAATCAATGGGGTGAGTTACGGAGCAAGGCGTGGCACCGCATTTCTGCAAGTGATAAAGAAAATATACAAACGCGAAGGAGATGTAAAGCATTAGCAGGTATTATGAGTAATGACCCAGTGTAAATTGGGCCATTGATGTATGGAATTAAGCGGTAATATATTCGAAGTCCGGATTGTTTAGTAGCGCTAAAATATTTTCCAGTAAACGTGGAGCAATATTATTAGTCGTCGCTTCGGGTTTCCATTGTGATATTTTAGCCATTTCCATTCCGGCATACCCACAAGGATTAATACGTAAAAATGGTGAAAGATCCATATTGACGTTTAATGCCAGACCGTGGAATGAACAACCGCGTCGAATTCGTAAACCCAGTGAGCAAATTTTCTTTTCCCCGACATAGACACCAGGCGCGTCAGCCCGAGGATGCGCTTCTATACCCAGTTCAGCCAGGGTATTCACCACTGTTTGCTCAAGCAAGGTCACCAGTTCACGCACACCGAGTTTACGGCGTTTCAGGTTAAGCAACACATACATCACCTGTTGTCCCGGCCCGTGATAAGTCACCTGCCCACCGCGATCGCTCTGGATCACCGGAATATCACCCGGCATTAAAATGTGCTCCGCTTTTCCTGCCTGACCTTGGGTGAATACCGGATAGTGCTCGACCAGCCAGATTTCATCAAGGGTACTATCATCGCGGGTATCGGTGAATTCATGCATAGCCTGGGAGATTGGCTCGTAAGGCTGAAGACCGAGCTGGCGGACAAGAATTTTATCCTGATACAAAACGGCATCTCCGTGGAGAATGAGTAAAAGTGGGGGAAAAGTATATCACAGCGAGGAGAGGGGAGTTACCCGACCAGGAGCCGGGTAACGGAGAAGCGAGTTACAGAACCATGCGGACAATATCGATTTTGCCCAGTTCTTCATACAGTGTTTCAACCTGCTCGATATGAGTGGCGTTGATAGTGATAGATACCGAGTGGTAGTTGCCTTTGCTGCTTGGTTTTACCGTTGGGGTGTAGTCACCTGGCGCATGGCGCTGTACCACTTCAACCACCTGATCAACCAGCTCAGGTAACGCCTGCCCCATAACTTTGTAAGTAAAAGGAGTAGGGAATTCAAGCAGTTCGTTAAGTTTGGTTTTCATGTCAGCTCCGGCGTAACGTAATTAAATAGCAACTCCCGCCAGAAGGCGGGAGTTTTTTTTACTGATGCTTAGTATATGGGGACGGAAATTACACTTTCAAGTGTTCAATTTTTAACCAAACCAGTGATGGAACATTAATTTAATGTAATCAATGATTTTGCCGAAGAAGTTACCTTCCGGGATTTCTTGCAACACAACCAGCGGGCGTTGCTCGATCGTTTTGCCATCAAGCTGGAAGTTGATAGTTCCGACGACCTGATTCTTTTGCAGCGGCGCATGCAATTCACTGCTGTTCAGCACATAGCTGGCTTTCAGATCTTTCATGCGACCACGCGGAATGGTCAGGTACATGTCTTTATCAACCCCTAACGAAGCGCGATCAGAATCACCAAACCAAACCGGTTCAGAGGCGAACTCTTTACCTACTTTCAGTGGGTTAACGGTTTCGAAGAAACGGAAGCCCCAGGTCAGCAGTTTTTTACTTTCGGCTTCACGGCCTTTAAAAGTACGTCCGCCCATCACCGCAGAGATCAAGCGCATCTGGCCTTCAGTCGCAGAAGCAACAAGGTTGTAACCTGCTTTGTCAGTGTGTCCGGTTTTGATGCCGTCGACATTCAGGCTGTTATCCCATAACAGGCCGTTACGGTTCAGCTGGCGAATACCGTTAAACGTAAATTCTTTTTCTTTATAGATCGAGTATTCATTCGGTACGTCACGGATCAACGCCTGGCCGATCAGCGCCATATCGCGCGCGGAGCTGTACTGACCATCAGCATCCAGACCATGTACCGTCTGGAAGTGGGTGTTTTTCAGGCCCAGGGCGTTAACGTAGCTGTTCATCAAGCCAACAAAAGCGTCCTGGCTACCAGCGGCAAAATCAGCCATGGCGACACAAGCATCGTTACCCGATTGCAGGTTAATACCGCGGATCAGCTGAGAAACCGGAACCTGCATGCCCGGTTTGAGGAACATCAGCGAAGAACCTTTAAACACCGGGTTACCGGTGGCCCATGCGTCGTTGCCGATAGTGACTAAATCAGTTTCTTTAAATTTACCGGCTTTCATTGCTTGGCCGATAACGTAACTGGTCATCATTTTGGTCAGGCTGGCAGGATCGCGGCGGACATCTGCGTTCTGTTCGGCGAGCACTTTGCCGGAGTTATAGTCAATCAGGATGTAGGACTCCGCATCGATCTGCGGTACACCCGGGATCATAGTTTTGATATTCAGGTCATCGGCATGTGCAGCAGAGATAAAGGCTGTGCAAAGAGCCGTGGTGAGCGCCAGGCGCTTCATGATACGAGCGGAAAAAATGGTATTCATGGTCTGAACTACGACATCCGTGATGGAATTAAAAAAAGTGCCCTACTATAGCAAATGCACTACCGGCAGGCATCTGACTTTCCGCGTGACTTTGTTAACGTCATTTACAGAAATTGACACATCAGATGCCTGCTTTACGCTACTGCGCGGTGGTAATAAATGACTGTAATTGGGCTTCGGTTTGCAAACGTTGCTGCAAGGTACTGGCTTCGGCTTTGCTGGCGAAGGGGCCAAGCTGGATCCGCCAGACCGCGCCATTTTGAGTTACGCGACCGGGGACGCCGAACTTCTGTCCCAGTTGCTGTTGGTACTGTTGCGCACGAGCCTGATCGCTAACGGCCCCGACTTGCACCATAAAGTTGCCGCTGGCGCTTTGCGAGGCGGCTTGCGGTGTCACCATTGCAGGCGAGGTTGCAAGCGTTGTCGACGGAGCTGTAACAACGGGCTGTGGCGCAGGCGTCGGTTCGCTGCCTTCCAGTACACCAGGCGCTAAGGTCGTTGGTGCGCCGAGGAAACCGCTACTGGTTACCGGCGCGCCGGTCGGATCTTCGCTTTTTAGCGTCGAATTACTGACCGGAAGAATGTCACCCTGCGGGCCAGACACTGAACTTGTTCCCGCGCCACCGCTTAAATCGGGAGGTGCAGGCAGGGCGTAAGTCTGTTTGGCGACTGTGGTACAAGCCATACCAAGACCAGAAAGCGAACCATCCTGGGCGACAATAATCGGATCGATACGAACTTTGGTGTTGTTTGACGTGTTAAGACGGTCAGCTGCCGCGCGAGAAAGCGAAATAACGCGGTCGTTGCCGTAAGGGCCGCGATCATTAATGCGCACCACGATCATTCGCCCGTTAGCCAGGTTAGTGATTCTGGCGTAGCTGGGGATCGGAAGCGTTGGATGGGCCGCCGTCAGCTGTGTCGGATCGAAAGCTTCGCCAGAGGCCGTCAGGTTACTGCCTGGTTCGGCATCATAGATTGCCGCCAGTCCCGCCTGGCTAAATCGAGACGGATCCTGCACGATTTTGTAGCTTTTACCGTCGCGCTGGTAATCCTGATTTGCCGTCGCGTTCAGTGGTTCGAAACGCGGGTCCGCCCCGCTAATTTCAACTATGGGGCCGTTACATACCGCAGGCTGCGGTACACTTACCGTCTGTTGCTGACCATCATCGCTTGTACATGCCGCGAGCATTCCTGCCGCGATGCAGATCCCGAGCCACTGCTTACGCATTGCGCACCTCTTACACGCTTTTCGACAACATTTTCCTGTGGGTGTGGATTGACATTACAATCCCGAACCCAGCCATCAGCACAATTAGCGCTGATCCTCCATAACTGACCAGTGGGAGCGGAACCCCTACAACCGGCAGAATACCGCTTACCATACCAATATTTACGAAGACATAAACGAATAATATCAGCATTAATCCGCCAGCCATGACGCGACCAAAGGTGGTTTGCGCTCTGGCGGCTATCCACAGCCCGCGCATGATCAGCAGAATGTAGAGAGCGAGCAGAATCAAAATGCCCACTAATCCCAGCTCTTCCGCCAGTACCGCGAAGATAAAGTCGGTATGGCGTTCGGGTAGAAATTCAAGTTGTGACTGAGTGCCATGCAGCCAGCCTTTGCCGCGTAATCCGCCGGAGCCAATAGCAATTTTAGACTGAATAATGTGATAGCCCGCGCCGAGTGGGTCTGATTCCGGGTCCAGGAGCATCATTACGCGCTGGCGCTGGTAATCATGCATCAGGAAGAACCACAGAATAGGAATGAACGCCGCCACCAGCACTACTGCGACGCCAATCAGACGCCAGCTAAGGCCAGAGAGGAACAGTACAAACAGACCGGAAAGCGCAACGAGGATTGATGTTCCCAGGTCAGGCTGTGCAGCCACCAGCAGCGTGGGCATAAATATCAGCACCAGCGCGATGCCTGTGTTCTTCAACGACGGTGGGCAAACGTCGCGGTTGATAAAGCGCGCAACCATCAGTGGTACGGCTATTTTGGCAATTTCCGACGGCTGAAAACGAACAATACCGAGGTCCAGCCAGCGTTGAGCACCTTTAGAGATGGCACCGAAAGCATCTACCGCCACCAGCAAAATAATACAGATGATATAGAGATAGGGGGCCCAGCCTTCATAAACGCGTGGAGGAATTTGCGCCATCACCACCATGATGACCAGACCCATCGCGATTTGGCCGATTTTACGCTCCATCATGCCAATATCCTGACCGCTGGCGCTCCAGATAACCAGGGCGCTGTAAACCAGCAATGCCAGTAAGATCAGCAGCATTGTGGGATCGAGATGGACTTTATCCCAGAATGTTTTTTTATTCGGATTATCCGTCATGATTAATGGTCCTCCGCTGCGGCAACCGCTGGATTTTCCGCAGGCAGATCGGTGTTGTTATCACCCAGCATAATGTGGTCGAGGATCTGACGCATCAGCGTACCAACCGCCGGACCCGCGCCGCCGTTCTCCAGAATCATGGCTACAGCCACTTGCGGATTGTTGTATGGCGCAAAAGCGGTCATCAGTTTGTGGTCACGTAAACGCTCGGCAATTTTGTGCGCATTATAGGTTTCGTTCGCTTTCAGACCGAAGACCTGAGCGGTACCAGATTTCGCCGCAATTTTGTACGGTGCGCTGGCAAAGTATTTATGCGCCGTACCGTTAGGGCGGTTAGCAACACCGTACATACCGTCTTTCGCCAGCTCCCAGTAACCGGAATGAATATCGCCGACGGGCGGTTCATGCGGTTGTACCCATGGCACCTGTTTGCCGTCTTCGGCGGTGCTCATCAGCAAATGCGGAACCTTCACGATACCGTCATTAATCAGGATCATCAGTGCCTTACTCATCTGGATTGGGGTCGCTGTCCAGTAACCCTGACCGATACCAACCGGAATGGTGTCACCCTGATACCACGGTTTTTTAAAGCGTTTCTGTTTCCATTCGCGGGTAGGCATGTTGCCGGAACGTTCTTCCGCCAGGTCGATACCGGTGTAATGACCATAACCGAATTTACCCATCCATTCGGAGAGGCGATCGATCCCCATATCGTAGGCCACCTGATAGAAGAAGGTATCCGCAGATTCTTCCAGCGATCTTGTGACATTCAGACGCCCGTGGCCCCATTTTTTCCAGTCACGATAACGTTTTTCCGAACCTGGCAGTTGCCACCAGCCTGGGTCAAACAGCGTCGTATTGCGCGTGATCACCCCGGCGCTCAATGCCGAAACCGCCACATAGGGTTTAACTGTAGACGCGGGAGGATAAACCCCCTGTGTGGCGCGGTTCACCAGCGGTGTATTCGGGTCGTTCAACAAGGCGGAATAATCTTTGCTGGAGATACCGTCAACAAACAAGTTTGGGTCATAACTAGGCGTGGAAACCAGCGCCAGCACCCCACCTGTACGCGGATCGGTGACTACCACAGCTGCGCGGCTACCCGCCAGCAGCGTTTCAATATATTGCTGGAGTTTGAGATCCAGCGTCAGGTAAATATCGTGTCCGGCTTGCGGTGGTACTTCTTTTAACTGGCGGATAACACGCCCACGGTTGTTAACTTCAACCTCTTCATAACCGGTCTGACCGTGCAGCACGTCTTCATAGTAACGCTCAATGCCCAGCTTACCGATATCATGCGTTGCCGCATAGTTGGCCAGTTTGCCGTCATTATTCAGGCGTTCGACGTCTTTATCGTTGATTTTCGACACATAGCCGATGACGTGGGTCAACGCCGAACCGTAAGGATAGTAACGACGTTTATAGCCTTTAACTTCAACCCCCGGAAAACGGTACTGATTGACGGCAAAGCGAGCTACTTGTACTTCGGTCAGGTTAGTTTTCACGGGAATAGAGGTGAAACGGTGTGAACGTGCGCGCTCTTTTCGGAATGCAGCAATATCGTCATCGGTCAGATCAACCACGCTGCGCAAAGCGTCCAGCGTTTGCTGCACGTTATCGACTTTCTCTGGCATCATTTCTATCTGGTAGATAGTGCGGTTGAGGGCCAGAGGGATACCATTACGGTCGTAAATAATGCCGCGGCTGGGCGCGATAGGCACCAGCTTAATGCGGTTTTCATTAGAGCGGGTCTGGTAGTCGGTAAAGCGAACAATTTGCAGATTATACAGGTTGGCGATAAGCACGCCGGTCAGCAGCAAAATCCCCAAAAAGGCGACCAGCGCCCGGCGCACAAACAGCGCGGACTCTGCCGTATAGTCGCGAAAAGAGTTCTGTAGTTTCATCCGCTGCGTTTTCTACTCAAAGCTCCCTTATCACTCACGGTGATAAGGATGGTTGGTGGTGATGCTCCACGCCCGGTACAGACTCTCTGCGACCAGCACGCGAACCAGCGGATGGGGGAGGGTAAGCGCCGACAGCGACCAGCTCTGCTCCGCCGCCGCTTTACAGGCAGGCGACAACCCTTCAGGCCCGCCAATCAGTAGACTGACGTCGCGACCATCCAGCTTCCAGCGTTCCAGCTCAGCGGCTAACTGCGGCGTATCCCAGGGCTTGCCTGGAATATCGAGGGTGACAATGCGGTTTTTGCCTGCGGCCGCCAACATCTGCTCACCCTCTTTGTCGAGTATGCGCTTGATGTCCGCATTCTTGCCGCGTTTTCCGGCCGGAATTTCAATCAGCTCGAAGGGCATATCTTTCGGAAAACGACGCAGGTACTCGGTAAAACCGGTTTGTACCCAGTCCGGCATTTTCGTTCCCACGGCGACAAGTTGCAGCTTCACGCATTAACTCCAGAGTTTTTCCAGTTCATACAGGCGACGGCTCTCTTCCTGCATGACATGGACAATCACATCGCCCAAATCCACGACAATCCAGTCGGCGCTGTTTTCACCTTCTACGCCGAGCGGTAACAGGCCCGCTGCGCGAGACTCCTGCACAACGTGGTCAGCAATGGACATAACATGACGGCTGGACGTACCCGTACAGATGATCATGCAGTCGGTGATGCTGGATTTGCCTTGAACGTCTAAGGCGATGATGTCCTGACCTTTGAGGTCATCAATTTTGTCGATAACAAAATCCTGGAGTGCTTTACCCTGCAAGTTTTCCCCCTGGGTGAATCAAATAGATAAAAATGGTCTGTCAGTATACCTGAACCAGAGGCGATTTCGGGACAATTGTCGCCGAATCGGCTTTCGAAAGTGGGCTATCATCCCACCCCGCGCCGCAGATTGCATCGCCATTTTTGTAAAACAATTTCTACAAAGTCGTGTCTGGCGAAAAAAGTCTGGCTGCGGAGAATATCAGCCTGCCCGGGTCTGTCAATGGTCGTTGCGGCTTACCCGTAAAAAAACAGAAAAGTCATGCATTATCGACCCCGATGGCACGGCTATTGAGGACGCGTAGCGTCGCGAATTTTTGGTTGATATCAATGGCGCTCCAACACCCCTGGTCAACGCGAAAATGCCACATAGCCTCGGCAGGCATGCCAATTAAACGGGCGATTAACAGACTCAGTACACCCTGATGGCTGACGACTAAAATATTCTGATAGTGCTGAAATTCACTAAGCCTTGCGATAAAGCGTTCCACACGTTGCGAAAATGCCTGAAATCCTTCACCGTTCGTGGGGATTGCATGCTGCCAGTCATTGCACCACGCGCTATAGTTTTCGGCATCTTCTTGCATGAGGTCGCGATGATGTCGCATCTCCCAGTCGCCAAAAAACATTTCGTTGAGTTCAGGGATGATTTGCACGGGGAGCTGGCGGTCACTGAGAACCAGTCGCGCGGTATGCTGTGCCCGTTCCAGTTCACTGCATAAAACCAGATCAAAGGAAACACCATGTAGCAGCGTATGCAGATTTTGCGCTTGCTCAATACCGCGCGCGGTCAGGGGGGTGGGCGCATGACCGCTGTAAAGACCATCGATATTCGCTTGCGTTTCACCATGACGAATTAACCACAGTCGCATCATGCCCTCCGTAACGACAGGTATCAGCGATACAAGCCTTGTTGGTTAATGTAAGTCAGTACCGGTTCCGGCAATAAATCCTCACACGATTCACCGTTTTGCAAACGTTCGCGGATGATGGTCGCCGAGATGTTAAACCACGGCGTTTCAGCCAGATAAATTTTACCGGCAGGCTGAAGGTGAAGATCTTCCTGGTTATGTGTCAAATGATCTTCCAGCCATTGCTGGTATTGCGGTTGCGCCATTTCAAGTGGGTAACCTGGACGCCGACAGACGATCAAATGTGCATTGTCGAGTATCGTTTCGTATTCGTACCAGGTCGGAAAGGTCAGCAGTGAATCCTGACCAATAATAAACGCCAGCGGCACGTCCGGTCCTTGTTCCTGCCGCCACTCTTTCAGTGTTTGCGCAGTGTAAGAGGGGGCATTGCGCTTTAGCTCGCGTTCATCAAGAGTAAATAATGGCTTGTCGGCAATCGCCAGTTCAAGCATGTGTTTACGCTGCACGCTGTTCGCTTCCGGCTGGGGACGATGCGGAGGAACATTATTAGGGATGATTGTGACCCGCGTCAGACCAATCAAATTCGCCAGCGTTTCCACGGGTTTTAGATGACCATAGTGCACTGGATCAAAGGTGCCGCCAAACAGAGCCTGTAAAGATTTCATATCAACCGTCGATAAATACGTCCGCCAGGGGTTTATGGCACAACAGAAGAGATAACCCTTCCAGCTCTGCCCACACTGACTGACCGTAATCTTGTTTGAGGGTGAGTTCCGTTCGTGTCAGGAGTTGCACGGCCTGACGTAACTGCGTCTGACTTAAGCGATTTAACGCCTCGCCCATCATGCCCCGGCGGTTCTGCCATACCCGATGCTTATCAAACAACGCACGCAGTGGCGTATGGGCAGACTGGCGTTTCAGGTTAACCAGTAACAACAGTTCACGTTGTAATGTGCGCAACAAAATAACCGGTTCGCTGCCTTCCAGACGCAGTTGCTGAAGAATATGCAATGTGCGCTTACTTTTTCCCATCAACAAAGCATCAACCCAATGAAAAGGGGTGAAATGCGCGGCATCATTCACCGCCTGTTCAACGCGCGGTAATGTCAATTTGCCGTCTGGCCAGAGCAGCGATAAACGCTCCAGTGCCTGAGCCAGCGCCAGCAGGTTACCTTCATAACAGTAGCAGAGCACCTGATTTGCCGCGTCATCCAGTTCTAAGTTGAGCTGTTTTGCGCGCGCAGCAACCCAGCGGGGAAGCTGAGCCTGCTCCGGTGTCTGACAGGTCACCTGCACGCTGCGATTCGCAAGCGCAGTAAACCAGGCGGCATTTTCTTGCGCTTTGCTTAATTTATTACCGCGGACGATCAACAGCAGGTCATCATGCAGAAGTCCGGTGAGTGTGAGAAGTTGTTCATTGATCGCCGCATTCGGTCCGTTTTCTGGTAACAACAGCAATAGCGTTTGTCGACTGGCAAACAGACTCATAGCCTGGCATAACGAAAAGATCGCATTCCAGTCAGTGTTGGGATCAATGGAAAAAGTGTGGTGTTCTTCGAATCCTTGTGCCGCAGCTACCTGACGAACAGCGTCCTGGCTTTCCTGCAATAACAGAGGATCGTTACCAAGTAAAAGATACGCCGCGCGCAGCCCTTCATTGAGCTGCGCGCGGAGTTGTTCCGGGTACAACCGAATCATCAGTTACCCAGCGTGGTGGAGACGCGTGCAGGCGTTGCCGGAGTATCCGTTGTGGTCGACGTCTGTTCTTCGTCGGAACGAATATCCGCAGCACGGATGCTTGGCAGCTTACGAATCAGCTGTTCGGCAGCACGGTCGTACATCTCTTTTACGATCATGTCTTGTTCGTTATCTTTCGCTAACGCCATTTGCGGGTTATCAAAGAACGAACGGAAGACTTTGGCGCTAATCGGGTAGATATCACGGCCGGGGATCAACACGGTCGCATTCACCGTCATGATCATCTGATACTCTGCTGTTTGACCGTTACGGAATACCGATGCGGTATCTTTCGCGATGCTCACTTTACCCAAACGCAGGGATGGAACGTCCTTACGCGTGGTTTCTTTATCAAGCAACTCGACACCATTCAGACGTAACTGGTTACGCACCGCAGGGCTTAATGGCCCGTTCGGATCGCCTGAGTCCAGGATCATGACCTTCATAGTGGAAGGAACCTGCGTGGTATCACGCAGATGCCAGCCACACCCGGCGGTGATTAACACCGCCAGAGATAACAACAATGTTGCCAGATATCGCACGCTTCCTCCCGCGCTTAGCCAACGACCAGATTGAGGAGTTTACCTGGTACGTAAATCACTTTACGCACGGTAACGCCATCAAGATATTTTGCTACCAGATGTTCCTGGCCAGCACGTTCGCGAACCTGTTCTTCCGTTGCGTCCACCGGAACGGTGATTTTGGCACGGACTTTACCGTTAACCTGCACCACGACCAGCGTGGAGTCTTCCACCATCGCTTTTTCGTCAGCAACCGGCCACGGCGCGTTGTCGATATCGCCTTCGCCTTTCAGTTCCTGCCACAGCGTGAAGCAGATGTGCGGGGTGAACGGGTTAAGCATACGGACAACGGCCAGCAGCGCTTCCTGCATCAGAGCGCGATCCTGCTCGCCATCGGTTGGTGCTTTCGCCAGTTTGTTCATCAGCTCCATAATCGCCGCAATTGCGGTGTTGAAGGTCTGACGACGGCCGATATCATCGGTCACTTTAGCGATCGTTTTATGCACATCGCGACGCAGCGCTTTCTGATCTTCAGTCAGCGCATCAACGTTCAGTGCCGCAACATCACCTTTTGCTGTGTGCTCGTAAACCAGTTTCCAGACACGTTTCAGGAAGCGGTTAGCCCCTTCCACACCGGATTCCTGCCATTCTAGAGTCATATCAGCCGGAGAAGCAAACATCATAAACAGACGAACGGTGTCCGCGCCGTAACGTTCAACCATCACCTGTGGGTCGATACCGTTGTTCTTCGACTTGGACATTTTGCTCATGCCGGTATAAACCAGTTCATGGCCTGCCGCATCTTTCGCTTTCACGATACGGCCTTTCTCGTCACGTTCAACGATAGCATCAACCGGGGAAACCCAGTTACGTTCGCCGTTTTCGCCAACATAGTAGAAGGCATCTGCCAGAACCATACCCTGACACAGCAACTGTTTCGCTGGTTCGTCAGAGTTCACCATGCCTGCATCACGCATCAGTTTGTGGAAGAAGCGGAAGTAGAGCAGGTGCATAATGGCGTGTTCGATACCACCAATGTAGATATCCACCGGCAGCCAGTAGTTAGCCGCTTCGGAATCCAGCATACCTTCTTTGTACTCTGGGCAAGTGTAGCGCGCATAGTACCAGGAGGACTCCATAAAGGTGTCGAAAGTGTCGGTTTCACGCAGCGCTGGCATACCGTTAACGGTAGTTTTTGCCCACTCCGGATCTGCTTTAATCGGGCTGGTAATGCCGTCCATCACCACATCTTCCGGCAGGATCACCGGCAGCTGGTCGTCCGGGGTCGGCATTACGGTACCGTCTTCCAGCGTCACCATCGGAATCGGCGCGCCCCAGTAACGCTGACGAGAAACACCCCAGTCGCGCAGGCGGTAGTTCACTTTACGCTCGCCAACGCCCATCGCAGTCAGTTTATCGGCGATGGCGTTGAAGGCCGCTTCATGGTCAAGACCGTTGAATTCGCCAGAGTTGAACAGCACGCCTTTTTCAGTCAGGGCTTGCTGAGAAAGATCTGGCTCAGAGCCGTCAGCAGCCAGGATAACTGGTTTGATGTTCAGGCCGTATTTAGAGGCAAACTCGTAGTCGCGCTGGTCGTGACCCGGAACCGCCATAACTGCGCCCGTGCCGTACTCCATCAATACGAAGTTTGCTGCCCAAATGGGAATTTCTTCGCCCGTTAATGGGTGAACAGCTTTAAAGCCAGTATCGACGCCTTTTTTCTCCATCGTCGCCATTTCAGCTTCGGCAACTTTGGTGTTACGGCATTCGTCAATAAAGGCCGCCAGTTCAGGATTATTTTCCGCCGCTTTCTGCGCCAGCGGATGACCCGCAGCTACCGCCAGGTAGGTACAACCCATAAAGGTGTCCGGGCGGGTAGTGTAAACGGTCAGCGTGTTGTCATAGTCGTTAACGTTGAAGGTGATCTCCACGCCTTCGGAACGACCGATCCAGTTACGCTGCATGCTTTTAACGGTGTCTGGCCAGTGATCCAGTTTATCCAGATCGTTGAGCAGCTCGTCAGCGTAAGCAGTGATTTTGATAAACCACTGCGGGATCTCTTTACGTTCAACTTTGGTATCGCAGCGCCAGCAGCAGCCGTCGATAACTTGTTCGTTCGCCAGTACGGTCTGGTCGTTCGGGCACCAGTTGACCGCAGAAGTCTTCTTATATACCAGGCCTTTTTTATACAGCTCGGTGAAGAATTTCTGTTCCCAACGGTAGTATTCCGGCGTACAGGTTGCCAGCTCGCGGCTCCAGTCATAACCAAAGCCCAGCATTTTGAGCTGGTTTTTCATATACGCGATGTTGTCGTACGTCCACGGTGCCGGAGCGGTGTTGTTTTTCACCGCCGCGCCTTCCGCAGGCAGACCAAACGCGTCCCAGCCGATCGGCTGCAGGACGTTTTTGCCCAGCATACGCTGGTAGCGGGCGATCACGTCACCGATGGTGTAGTTACGTACGTGGCCCATGTGTAGTCGACCAGAAGGATAGGGAAGCATAGACAGGCAGTAATACTTCTCTTTGCTCTCGTCTTCGGTTACTTCAAATGTGCGCTTCTCATCCCAATGAAGCTGTACTTTGGATTCTATCTCTTCCGGGCGGTATTGCTCTTGCATGGCAGCCAGTGGTCCTGTTTTCAATACGGCTACAAATGTAGCGTTGAGGTGGTTTTTCAGATCCGCATAGCATAGCCCAAACGTCCGCGTCAAAACAGCCTTTCGCGCACTCGACGTTGAAATGATGCCCGGATTATTCATACATTAATTTACAGAGTTTGTGGGCGTATTAGCAAAGCAAGGAACAAAGAACGTCTATTATTATAGTCAGTTAACGACCCGGGAGATGAAACGATGAACAAGGTTGCTCAATATTACCGTGAACTGGTCGCGTCACTGAGCGAACGCCTGCGCAATGGCGAACGTGATATCGACGCACTGGTGGAACAGGCGCGCGAGCGCGTAATAAAAACAGGGGAGTTAACGCGAACCGAGGTCGATGAGCTGACGCGAGCTGTAAGACGTGACCTGGAAGAGTTCGCCATGAGCTATGAAGAGAGCCTGAAAGAAGAATCTGACAGCGTCTTTATGCGGGTGATTAAAGAAAGCTTATGGCAGGAGCTGGCAGATATCACCGATAAAACGCAGCTTGAATGGCGCGAAGTTTTCCAGGACCTCAATCATCATGGGGTTTATCACAGCGGAGAAGTGGTCGGGCTGGGAAATCTGGTCTGCGAGAAATGTCACTTCCATCTCCCGATCTACACACCGGAAGTGCTGACGCTATGCCCGAAATGTGGTCATGACCAGTTCCAGAGACGCCCGTTTGAGCCGTAATAGTCTGATTTCGCACAGCAATAAAGAGAATATGGGCCGAATGAAATTCCCCGGCCCTTGTTTTTATCTCTACAGTAAATCTTCAGTCTCACGAATTTCCTGACTGACATCTCTGGTTCCGGATGACTGAACTTTACGATACAGGTCGAGAGCCTGTCGGAGATCGACAGGTCTTCCTTCTCCGTAGTGATACATAATGGCCAGGTTATACCAGGCAGTGGCGTCATTGCATTCAGCGGCTTTCGTAAACCATTCAAAGGCAGCCTGATAATCTTTCTCAACGCCTTGTCCGTGTTTATACATATAACCGATGTTGACGTAAGCGCCGACGCTTTCCTGAGCGGCAGCCTTCAGATACCAGTACATCGCTTGCTTATAGTCCTGGTCCACCCCTTCGCCAGCGTTATAATCCCATGCAATTTGAAACTGGGCGTGCCGATTACCCTGCTGTGCGCTTTTCAAATACCAGAATGCGGCGAGTGTCTTGTTTTGAGCAACGCCTTTTCCGTCTTCATAAAGATCGGCCAGATTGTTTTGCGCGTCACTATGGCCTTGTAATGCAGCTTGTTTGTACCAGAAAAATGCCAGCGCATAGTCTTTTGCGACTCCGTTGCCATTTCTGTACATCCACCCAAGATTATTTTGCGCATAAGACATTCCGCTCTCCGCGGCTATCTGATACCAGACAACCGCTTCTTTATAATTGGAGTCTTCTCCACGATCCAGTATCCAGCCAAGGGCGTTGGAAGCGAAAGTATGGCCTTGTAGGGCAGTTTTTTTCAGCCAAAAGATGGCATGCTCATTATCTTTATGACGGCTTTTATCCTCAGTATACTTTTGTCCTAAGGAATATTGTGCTTCACAATGACCTTGCTCGGCGGCCAGCTTCAGCCAGTAAAAGGCCTTTTCGTCGTCCGGAGAGTCAATTGCGCTATCGCGATTATAATAAAACCCAACAATATATTGAGCCTCGCAATCGCCTTTTTCAGCACGTTCGATAATCTCATCTATTGATAAATTATCGCAGCAACTTGACGTAAAAATCATTATCATTCCCTTATGGTTGTAGATAAAGCATATTATATTTTATGTGTTCCATTTTTGCGTAAGCCTTATTTTATGCGTATTATGTCGCGTCAGAAAAGTATAAATAACTGAGTCTCGAAATGTAGTTTACATTCATTAAATGAATGTTTAAGGATAAATTATATGGACATGGGGTCGCAAAAAATATTGTTTGCACTTTCCACTCCGATGGAAATACGCAATGAATGCTGTTTACCTTCGCATTCATCCCCCAAAATGTATTTAGGTACATGCTTTTTTGACCTTTCTTCCTCATGGGGAATTGATGACCGTGATGACCTGCTGCGCACAATTCACCGAATGATCGAGAACGGTCATGCCGCTCGGTTGGCAGGGTTTTATCACCGCTGGTTTCGTTATTCTCCATGTGAATGGCGTGACTATCTTGCTGAATTAAATGAGCAAGGTCAGGCTTATGCGCAATTTGTCGCCAGCACAGCCGAATGCTGTGGTGAGGGAGGAATTAAAGCATGGGATTATGTCCGGATGGGTTTTTTAAGTCGAATGGGCGTACTTAATAACTGGTTGAGTGAAGAAGAAAGTCTATGGATCCAGTCGCGTATTCATCTACGGGCTCTACGTTATTATAGTAACTGGCGGCAATACTTTGCCGGTTATACCTGTGGTCGGCAATATTGGCAGTCTCCCGAAGATGATCATCTGCCTTTATTACGCGAATTCTTAGCGCGTAAAGAATACGACGATTCCGGCAATGATATGTTTTATCAATTATTTGCCAGTGATGATGCGTATTACCCTACCTTGTCCTGGCAACCACTGGCTGACTACCCCACATGCCCGGAAACGCTTAAGGATATGAGCGACTTATGAAAAATTGCTGGAAGATCCTCGATATAGAGGAAACGACTGACGTCGATATTATCCGCCGCGCTTATCTGGCGCTGTTACCGTCCTTTCATCCAGAAACCGATCCGCAGGGTTTTAAACAACTTCGTCAGGCGTATGAGGAGGCGCTACGGATTGCGCAGTCGCCTGCTAAATCTGTTTGGCAACCAGAAGAATATGAGGTAGCAGAACATGAAATTCTGCTCGCCTTTCGCGCGTTACTTGCCTCTGATAGCGAACGTTTTCTGCCCTCCGCCTGGCAGCGATTCATTCAGCAATTAAATTATTGCTCGATGGAAGAGATTGATGAATTACGCTGGTCGCTGTGCACAATCGCCATGAACACTGCCCATTTATCCTTCGAGTGCGTGGTGTTATTAGCAGAAAGATTGCGGTGGTTGCAGGAGGAAAACGTCGGGGAAATAGACGAAGAAGAACTGGAATCCTTTTTATATGCCATTGCGAAGGGGAATGTTTTTAACTTCCAGACCATTCTGCATCTGCCCGTTGCCGTGCAAAATGACACCATCGATTTTTACCAAATGTTCGCTCGGATTTGGTCATCGCATCCAGAATGGCTGACATTGTATTTAGCGCAACATCGCGCAGTGATCATCCCCGATGATGCAAAACTGCACAGAAATTTACTCCGCTGGTATAGCGCAGGTCGCCTGGATATCCCCGAACTTCTGGATTACGCCCGGTCGTGGCGGGAAGCTGAACCTGATAATGAAGATGCGCGTTATTATGAATACGCGCAACGCGTCTATTGTGGAGAAGGCGAAAGCTTGCTGGCAGAACTTTGTGACTACTGGCGCGAGTATCCCTCCACCCAGGCGGATGCTTTAATATTGCAATGGTGCCGTCAGCATCGGGTCGATTATTACCCGTTAGTGGTGATGATGATTGAAGCTCGTGAACTGGTTAACGATCAGGGTAAACAGCTACTTTATGTCCCCGGCGACAGCGCCCGTACGCGTTTTCATTTATACGAAATACTCAGCGATGAAAAACTCTCTGTGCTGGGGCGTTCACTGGTCGAGATGGTTTTGCACAAAGGACGTAAGCCGCGGATCTCACTCACGCGTGATACAGAACATCTCTTATGGCCATTATATTTAGTTGCCAAACAATTAGTGCAGGCCAGCCAACCGACAGAAGAATCATTAATGCCGATCGTAAGCCGTCTTGATGCAGAAGATCGTTGTCCAGTGGAAGCATTAATTATTCGTCGATTATTAATTCAGGCGGCGAATTTTACCGAGAAGCAAACTGTTGAACCGGAGCCGCAACCGCAGCCAATGCCCGTTGACGATGGTGGGCCGGGCTGTCTGGGCGTCATCAAAATTATTTTCTACATTTTTATCTTTGCCGGTTTGATAGGGAAAATACTCCATCTGTTCGGGTGACAGTCGACGTTAATGTGCGGAAAGCCCGGCAAGTAATATAAAAAAGTAGTCAGTTAATGCACTTAAGGGATTATTAACAAATGAATAAGGAAGAACAATATCTTCTTTTTGCGCTTTCTGCGCCCATGGAAATACTTAATCAGGGTTGCAAACCCGCGCATGACTCGCCAAAAATGTATACCGGTATAAAAGAATTCGATCTCTCATCATCCTGGGGAATAAATAATCGTGATGATTTAATTCAGACTATTTATCAGATGACTGATGATGGTCATGCCAATGATTTAGCTGGCTTATATCTGACATGGCATCGCTCTTCCCCTGAAGAGTGGAAAGCATTAATTGCTGGTGGCTCGGAGAGAGGGTTGATTTATACCCAATTCGTTGCCCAAACCGCTATGTGCTGTGGGGAAGGGTGAAGTGGTCAACAAAAACTGGCCACCGAGTTAGAGTTTTTCCAGTATCGATTTTCCGATTCGTTTGGGGGTAACCCACCGTTATATTCGTGCGGTCT
>NZ_MECT01000531.1:0-233 GCF_001722145.1 Shigella sp. FC1544 | reverse complement strand
AACCAGTGGCGAAAGTGTGCTATGCACAAATGGTGAAACAGTTCCTGAGTCGTGACCCGTTCGAATGCGTGCTGTGTGGCGGCCGGATGGTATACCGCCGGGCCATCGCGGGACTGAATGTGGAGGGGCTGAAGAAAAACGCGCGGGATATCAGTCTGCTGAGGTATATGCCGGCCTGACACAGGCTAAGTGTGCCCGGGAATCGGTGCAAGTATAAAAAACAGCCTGTTGCG
>NZ_MECT01000530.1:0-233 GCF_001722145.1 Shigella sp. FC1544 | reverse complement strand
GTCATATTCGCCCTGACTTTCCAGAACCATACGGACTGCCCGTTGACGGACTTCGGGGGAAAAACGAGTATTTTTAGTCATCCTGTTTACCTCTTTCTCCGGAAGTTTAGTCTCCAGGATTCCCGGGGCGGTTCAATCCGACGGTGAATCACGCTGATATTCGCGGGTTGGATACCGCATTACAGAGGTCCGTCATATGAGCCTGCCACTTTCTTACGTCGCGAATCAGCTTT
>NZ_MECT01000529.1:0-234 GCF_001722145.1 Shigella sp. FC1544 | reverse complement strand
AACCAGTGGCGAAAGTGTGCTATGCACAAATGGTGAAACAGTTCCTGAGTCGTGACCCGTTCGAATGCGTGCTGTGTGGCGGCCGGATGGTATACCGCCGGGCCATCGCGGGACTGAATGTGGAGGGGCTGAAGAAAAAACGCGCGGGATATCAGTCTGCTGAGGTATATGCCGGCCTGACACAGGCTAAGTGTGCCCGGGAATCGGTGCAAGTATAAAAAACAGCCTGTTGCG
>NZ_MECT01000528.1:0-235 GCF_001722145.1 Shigella sp. FC1544 | reverse complement strand
GCGCTGGGTTATCGCTCGCCACGGGAATATCTGCGGCAGCGGGCTTGTAATGGGTTAAGTGATAACAGATGTCTGGAAATATAGGGGCAAATCCAATTTACCAGTAAAATAGTATTTAAATTATAATTAAAGCGGACGCTGGTAATGCTGCCAACTTACTGATTTAGTGTATGATGGTGATTTTAAGGTGCTTGCGTGGCTTCCATTTCCATCAGATGTCCTTCCTGCTCCGCTA
>NZ_MECT01000527.1:0-237 GCF_001722145.1 Shigella sp. FC1544 | reverse complement strand
GATATTTTGCTCGATAAACCTGGGGCACGGTGTTTTCCAGCCGTTCTGGGCCGATGCGCCGGGATAGGGTTAGCGGTCGACTCGCACGATTCGGTGGCGCTCTGAGATGACATATACATGAGATTATCGAGGCCGGTCGATATTTTGCTCGATAAACCTGGGGCACGGTGTTTTCCAGCCGTTCTGGGCCGATGCGCCGGGATAGGGTTAGCGGTCGACTCGCACGATTCGGTGGCG
>NZ_MECT01000526.1:0-245 GCF_001722145.1 Shigella sp. FC1544 | reverse complement strand
ACTGAGCTAAAGGGCCGGAGGCAGAATAATAACCATATGTCATCACATCTGCAAACTCATCTGACCACCAGCACGTTTAACGTCCTGTGCCGTTTTTCATTTCAGGTATAAAAAAACCCGCATAAAGCGGGCTCTTTCAAATGTCCATGTGAAGTGGTCAACAAAAACTGGCCACCGAGTTAGAGTTTTTCCAGTATCGATTTTCCGATTCGTTTGGGGGTAACCCACCGTTATATTCGTGCGGT
>NZ_MECT01000525.1:0-247 GCF_001722145.1 Shigella sp. FC1544 | reverse complement strand
AAAAGAGCCAGTCAGTTGCTTAACTGACTGGCATTACACATCCCGGAGAAGTTTTTTAAGATGGTGAGGTACTTCGGGTTCCTTGCCAACCGGGTGTGTGGAGAGAAGCTGCCGCAGGTGTACCGTGCTCTGGGGATGGATAAACCGGAACCAGTGGCGAAAGTGTGCTATGCACAAATGGTGAAACAGTTCCTGAGTCGTGACCCGTTCGAATGCGTGCTGTGTGGCGGCCGGATGGTATACCGCC
>NZ_MECT01000524.1:0-247 GCF_001722145.1 Shigella sp. FC1544 | reverse complement strand
GAGAGAAAACACCGGAGTGGAGGGAAAAGCAGAAAAGCTCACGTGGCATAAGGCGTGGACAGCGGTATCGTCTGGTTTTTCAATTTCCTATACGTGAACTATGGCTCGCTACGACCTTCCCGATGAGGCATGGACCATCATCAAGCCTCTGTTACCTCCTGAACCCGCCACACCACGGGCCGGACGCCCATGGGCTGAGCACCGTAAAATCATCAATGGCATGTTCTGGGTGTTATGTTCCGGTGCA
>NZ_MECT01000523.1:0-251 GCF_001722145.1 Shigella sp. FC1544 | reverse complement strand
CAAGGCGAGCTTCATTTAACGCCTTACGCAGTTGCAGAATTTCAGATTCCAGTTCAGCCACCGTGCGGGAACCAGGAGTACCGAGCCCTTTTCTGGCGGCGGTAACCCATTGTCCTAAAGTGCCTTCAGGAAGGGATAATCGGGAAGCGCCTTCACTGATCGAAAGTTGATTTTCAAGAACCGTTCTGACAGCTTCGGCTTTGAACTCTTTAGAGTAACGTTGGTTTTTTCTGCTCATTATTAGCTCCTTC
>NZ_MECT01000522.1:0-254 GCF_001722145.1 Shigella sp. FC1544 | reverse complement strand
GGCATCCGCATAGTGCGCTGGGTTATCGCTCGCCACGGGAATATCTGCAGCAGCGGGCTTGTAATGGGTTAAGTGATAACAGATGTCTGGAAATATAGGCGCAAATCCACTTGTTGATGGAAAAACGAATCCGAATAAAGCAACAAAGGCATTACAAAAAATATATTACGCGTAACAAACTCATCTTCTTCTGGCATAAGTGAAAAACATTTAGATCACTGTGCTAATACTGTGAAAAACTTTTTAAGGAAGTC
>NZ_MECT01000521.1:0-23304 GCF_001722145.1 Shigella sp. FC1544 | reverse complement strand
TTTCTGGTGCGTACCGGGCTGAGAGGCGGTGTAAGTGAACTGTAGTTGCCATGTTTTACGGCAATGAGAGCAGAGATAGCGCTGATGTCCGGCAGTGCTTTTGCCGTTACGCACCACGCCTTCAGTAGCGGAGCAGGAAGGACATCTGATGGAAATGGAAGCCACGCAAGCACCTTAAAATCACCATCATACACTAAATCAGTAAGTTGGCAGCATTACCGTCGTCGGCTGCTTCCATAATCCACGTTAATGGAAAACGACTGTAAAGCGCCAAATTAAGTTCTTTACGCAACCGGGCAATATAGGCTTCTTCAGAAAGATAATAACCCGGCTTTTTCATTAAATAGTGATGTGTCTCAGGCGTTTCGCCACGCCACCACGCCGGACGGGTATATTTTAAAATACCGCCAACCTGTGCCCAGGTGAGATTCATCCTCATCAATGTATGCACCAGACGAATGCCTTGTGCATTCCCCTCAAAATGACATAAGTCCTGACGAATCTTGCGCCGCAGCTCGTTAAGCGGTTCTTCCCCGTCCCGTAAACGTAGTGCCGCCACGCTGCAGCGATCGTCAGTCAGAGGCTGGCTTTCGGCATCTTCCGGGTGCAAACGCTGGCGAAACCAATCATTTATCGCCGCTTCGCCAAAATGACCAAACGGCGGATTGCCGATATCGTGCATCAGGCATGACATCTCAACAATGCTTTCAAAGGGGCCGGTCAGTTCATCCAGGCCGTATGCTTCCAGTAATTTAAGCTCTTTCATACGGCTTAGAATTTCTTTGGCGATGTAGCGCCCCACCTGCTGGACTTCCATCGAGTGGGTAAGACGCGTGCGCACGGCGGCATTGCGCTCCAGTGGAAAAACCTGGGTCTTTTGTTGCAGACGACGAATTGCCGGAGAGTTGATGATACGCCCGCGATCGCTCTCGAAGATCCGCAGGATCTCATGTTCGGTTTTAACGCCCTGCGGTGAACGGTAACGACGATGCCAGTTTATTTTTTTTCGGAAATCAATCTGTGCCATGTCCTCTCCCGCGTGAGAAATACGCTTCCCCGTAAGCGCATGGTAAACTATGCCTTCAAATCGGGCTTATCGCGAGTAAATCTATGAAAATCGGCATCATTGGTGCAATGGAAGAAGAAGTTACGCTGCTGCGTGACAAAATCGAAAATCGTCAAACTATCAGTCTCGGCGGTTGCGAAATCTATACCGGCCAACTGAATGGAACCGAGGTTGCGCTTCTGAAATCGGGCATCGGTAAAGTCGCTGCGGCGCTGGGTGCCACTTTGCTGTTGGAACACTGCAAGCCAGATGTGATTATTAACACCGGTTCTGCCGGTGGCCTGGCACCAACGTTGAAAGTGGGCGATATCGTTGTCTCGGACGAAGCACGTTATCACGACGCGAATGTCACGGCATTTGGTTATGAATACGGTCAGTTACCAGGCTGTCCGGCAGGCTTTAAAGCTGACGATAAACTGATCGCTGCCGCTGAGGCCTGCATTGCCGAACTGAATCTTAACGCTGTACGTGGCCTGATTGTTAGCGGCGACGCTTTCATCAACGGTTCTGTTGGTCTGGCGAAAATCCGCCACAACTTCCCACAGGCCATTGCTGTAGAGATGGAAGCGACGGCAATCGCCCATGTCTGCCACAATTTCAACGTCCCGTTTGTTGTCGTACGCGCCATCTCCGACGTGGCCGATCAACAGTCTCATCTTAGCTTCGATGAGTTCCTGGCTGTTGCCGCTAAACAGTCCATCCTGATGGTTGAGTCACTGGTGCAGAAACTGGCACATGGCTAAGTCACTGTTCAGGGCGCTGGTCGCCCTGTCTTTTCTCGCGCCACTGTGGCTCAACGCGGCACCGCGCGTCATCACGCTTTCTCCCGCCAACACTGAACTTGCCTTTGCCGCCGGGATCACGCCGGTTGGGGTCAGCAGCTATTCCGACTATCCTCCACAAGCGCAAAAGATTGAGCAGGTTTCCACCTGGCAGGGGATGAATCTGGAACGCATTGTCGCGCTGAAACCCGATCTGGTGATTGCCTGGCGTGGAGGTAATGCCGAGCGGCAGGTTGACCAGCTGGCTTCGCTGGGAATAAAAGTGATGTGGGTCGATGCGACAAGCATTGAACAAATTGCCAATGCGTTACGTCAACTGGCCCCCTGGAGTCCGCAACCGGATAAGGCCGAACAAGCCGCGCAATCCCTGCTGGATCAGTACGCGCAATTGAAAGCGCAATATGCTGATAAACCTAAAAAACGTGTTTTTCTGCAATTCGGCATTAATCCGCCATTTACCAGTGGAAAAGAGTCGATTCAAAACCAGGTACTCGAAGTTTGTGGCGGAGAAAACATCTTTAAAGACAGCCGGGTTCCTTGGCCGCAAGTTAGCCGCGAACAGGTGTTAGCACGCTCGCCACAGGCGATTGTCATTACAGGCGGACCGGACCAAATTCCTAAAATCAAACAATACTGGGGTGAACAGCTCAAAATTCCCGTTATTCCTCTCACGAGTGACTGGTTTGACGTGCAAGCCCACGTATTATCCTCGCTGCACAACAGCTCTGTAATGCGCTTTCACAGGTAGATTAGCGCCTGACCTTTTTAGGTGCTCAGTGGGGATTGAACAATGCTCGTCTATTGGCTGGATATAGTCGGCACAGCAGTATTTGCCATCTCCGGCGTTTTGTTAGCCGGAAAATTGCGTATGGACCCTTTTGGTGTTCTGGTACTGGGCGTGGTTACCGCTGTAGGCGGCGGGACAATTCGCGACATGGCGCTGGATCACGGCCCGGTATTTTGGGTGAAAGATCCCACCGATCTGGTCGTTGCAATGGTAACCAGCATGCTGACCATCGTGCTGGTGCACCAGCCAAGACGCTTACCAAAATGGATGTTGCCGGTGCTGGACGCCGTTGGTCTGGCGGTGTTTGTCGGCATTGGCGTGAATAAAGCCTTTAATGCGGAAGCCGGTCCGTTAATCGCGGTTTGTATGGGCGTCATTACTGGCGTTGGCGGCGGGATCATTCGTGATGTACTGGCCCGCGAAATCCCCATGATTTTACGTACAGAAATCTACGCAACTGCCTGTATTATCGGCGGTATTGTCCACGCTACGGCTTATTACACATTTTCCGTACCACTGGAAACAGCCAGTATGATGGGCATGGTCGTGACGCTATTGATTCGGCTGGCGGCTATTCGTTGGCATCTTAAGCTACCGACGTTTGCGCTGGATGAGAATGGGCGTTGAAGAGAGAAGATGTGCCGGATAGTTTATCCGGCACATGAACAACAGATTAGATGCTAAAGGAAGAACCGCAACCGCAGGTGCTTTTCGCGTTCGGGTTGGTCACGATGAAACGAGAACCTTCCAGTCCTTCGGTATAGTCAACGGAACCACCGACCAGATATTGCAGGCTCATCGGATCAACCACCAGGCCAACGCCCTGTTTTTCGATGGTCATATCGCCTTCGTTCACCTGATCATCAAAGGTGAAACCATACTGGAAGCCGCTGCAACCGCCACCGGTGATATACACGCGTAATTTCAGATTCGGGTTATCTTCGTCAGCGATCAGGCTTTTAACTTTGTTGGCTGCTGCGTCGGTAAACTCCAGCGGCAGTGCTACGTCATCACTCATATTTTGCTCCAAACGACATCGGCAATTGGGCAAATTCTAACCCAATAATAATCGCCATTATCTAATACCCTGGTATTTCGTTCAAGTATTCTCGCTGGCTGATGCGGCCTTGCTTCGCGCCAGTTGCTCAGCTTCCTGTTTTGCCAGCGTGCGCGCAAGAATCGCCGAATATAGCGGTTTCCCGCCGGTAAATTGCGCTAATAGTGTTGCGCCAAGACCGGTAATAATCATTGGCAAAATGAGCTGGTAGTTATCGGTCATCTCCAGAACCAAAATGATCCCCGTTAACGGCGCGCGAATAGATGCCGCCAGTAACGCCCCCATTCCGGCAATAGCAAAAGTCCCCGCCTCAAGGTGATATTGCGGAAACAGCTCAACGACAACCATTCCGAAAGCGGTTCCCAGCACAGTACCCAGCGCCAGCATCGGGGCAAAAATACCGCCGGCGCGCCGGAAGAGAAGCACAGTAAGGTGGTAATGACCCGCGCGACGAAGATAAACACCAGCATTCCCATGCTGAAATTCCCTGCGGTAGCGATAGGAATCAGGTTAAAACCGCCGCCCGACGTTGCTGGTGCCACAAACCCCAGCAATCCACACAGACCGCCAATCGCACCGCCCATTAGCACCCATTTGGTAATATTGCCGCCGTGCACACGGTGCAGCAAATCCTGCATCCCCAGCACCCATTTATTAAAAATAGGGCCGAAAATGCCAAAAATAATACCGAGGATCAGATAAAGCCACAGCGTATTAAGCGGCGCATCAGAAAGTTTACCGACGTCAATCAACGCAACTTCATGATTAAAAATGCGGTACATAATGGTCGACATAATGACGCCAATAAATACCGCTTTAATCGAAATTAACGTATAGCGAAACTGCGGACGCATCTCTTCGATAATAAACAAAATACCCGCCAGCGGCGCGTTAAAGGCCGCAGCCAGCCCCGCAGCAGCACCGGTTGCCAGCAGCGTATGGCGAGCTTCATCACCTTTCAGGCGGAAAATATCGAGTTCCATGCGACCGATATTGCCGCCGATCTGCACGGTTGGCCCTTCGCGCCCCAGCACCATGCCTCCGCCGAGTGTCCCCAGCCCGCCAAAGAATTTCACCGGCAACACACGCCACCAGCGAACGGGACGTTGGTCTTCCAGCGCCCCTTCAATTTCCGGGATCCCCGAACCACCTGCTTCCGGCGCGTATTTGCGCACCAAAAAGTAGCCGAACATCGCCAGCACCGCCGAACAGAGAAAAGCGACGGTTAACAGAAGCGGATAATTATCAGCAGTATGTACCAGCGCCCCCATACGTTGGTTCTGCAACCAGGCGACACCTTTGTCAAAAGCAACCGCTGCCAGCCCGACAAGCGTGCCGACGACTGCCGCCATAAACAAAATGGCTAACGGGGTTTTATCGCGCTCAAGAAGTTGGCGAATCAGTTGTCTGCGTCGCAGGCGCGCGGCCTGCGGTGTTTCTAAAGAGGGAGTATCAGTTTTCATCCAATGATCACTTATTGGTCATACAAATAAGATGACGGCATTTTACTCGCACGTTCCATGAAAATCCTTTGCAAAGCGTAATGTTTCAAATGCACAAAACTTTTATACTCTAAGAAATCAGGATTGCACCAGTACAAGCAGCCTGATGTTTGACGAGTATTTAACTTGTTATGAATAACATAGAATAGCAGCCATTCACTTTTTCTACGAATCAGGAACCCTCCATGAGTAAGTCTGAAAATCTTTACAGCGCAGCGCGCGAGCTGCTCCCTGGCGGTGTGAACTCCCCTGTTCGCGCCTTTACTGGCGTGGGCGGCACTCCACTGTTTATCGAAAAAGCGGACGGCGCTTATCTGTACGATGTTGATGGCAAAGCCTATATCGATTATGTCGGTTCCTGGGGGCCGATGGTGCTGGGCCATAACCATCCGGCTATCCGCAATGCCGTGATTGAAGCCGCCGAGCGTGGTTTAAGCTTTGGTGCACCGACCGAAATGGAAGTGAAAATGGCGCAACTGGTGACCGAACTGGTCCCGACCATGGATATGGTGCGCATGGTGAACTCCGGCACTGAAGCGACCATGAGCGCCATCCGCCTGGCCCGTGGTTTTACCGGTCGCGACAAAATCATTAAATTTGAAGGTTGTTACCACGGTCACGCTGACTGCCTGCTGGTGAAAGCCGGTTCTGGCGCACTCACGTTAGGCCAGCCAAACTCGCCGGGTGTTCCGGCAGATTTCGCCAAACATACCTTAACCTGTACTTATAACGATCTGGCTTCTGTACGCGCCGCGTTTGAGCAATACCCGCAAGAGATTGCCTGTATTATCGTCGAGCCGGTGGCAGGCAATATGAACTGTGTTCTGCCGCAGCCAGAGTTCCTGCCAGGTCTGCGTGCGCTGTGCGACGAATTTGGCGCGTTGCTGATCATCGATGAAGTGATGACCGGCTTCCGCGTGGCACTGGCTGGCGCACAGGATTATTACGGCGTAGTGCCAGATTTAACCTGCCTCGGCAAAATCATCGGCGGTGGAATGCCGGTAGGCGCATTCGGTGGTCGTCGTGATGTAATGGATGCGCTGGCCCCGACGGGTCCGGTCTATCAGGCGGGTACGCTTTCCGGTAACCCGATTGCGATGGCAGCGGGTTTCGCCTGTCTGAATGAAGTCGCGCAGCCGGGCGTTCACGAAACGCTGGATGAGCTGACAACACGTCTGGCAGAAGGTCTGCTGGAAGCGGCAGAAGAAGCCGGAACTCCGCTGGTCGTTAACCACGTTGGCGGCATGTTCGGTATTTTCTTTACCGACGCCGAGTCCGTGACGTGCTATCAGGATGTGATGGCCTGTGACGTGGAACGCTTTAAGCGTTTCTTCCATATGATGCTGGACGAAGGTGTTTACCTGGCACCGTCAGCGTTTGAAGCGGGCTTTATGTCTGTGGCGCACAGCATGGAAGATATCAATAACACCATCGATGCTGCACGTCGGGTATTTGCGAAGTTGTGATAATTTTGCCTCGCCCACCGGGCGAGGCACTCAATTAACGGCTCTGCTTTCTCAACAAATAGATAAAATATGGCGCGCGATAAAGGTCGACAGCAGCCCCGCCGGGATCTGGAATGGAAACAGCACCATCCGCCCACACCAGTCAGCGAATACCAGCAGTAAACCACCCACCAGCGCCGAAATTACGATGTGTGGCATCGTCCGTCGAAAACCCATCATCCGCGCAATATGCGGTGCCATTAAACCAACAAAACTCAACGGTCCAATAGTCATCGTCGCGGTCGCCGTCAGGCAAGCCGCTAACAGCAGCAGCGCAATTCGCGTCGGCGTCAGCGCCATTCCCACAGCTCGTGCGGTATCACCGCCCAGAGGTAAAATGGTCAGCCAGCGGCGGTACAGCGGTGTAATCGCCAGCAAAATCACCATCACAATTCCGGTACGCCAGACCTGCGCATCGGTGGCGTTGTAGGTCGAACCAGAGATCCAGGTGAGCACTTGCGCCATTCGCGGGTCACCACTCGCCTGCAACATCATTAAAAGCATGGTGAATGCGGTACTTAACGCCATCCCCGCCAGTAACATGCGGTGTGGGGAAAATCCACCGCGCCCGGCGGCGATCATAATAATCAACAGCGTCACCGCGGCACCGATACTTCCCGCGGGTAACAGCCAGCCAAAAGCATTACCCGGTACCAGAAACAGCATCAGTACCACGCCAAACGCTGCGCCGGAGCTAATCCCCAGCACTTCCGGGCTTGCCATCGGGTTGCCGGTCAGTCGCTGAATAATACAGCCCGCCACCGCCAGCATGACGCCCGCAAATAGCGCCGCCATAATTCGCGGCCAGCGCCAGGGCATTAAATCATCGAGCAACGCCCCGCTCGCCCACATCCAGCCGTGCGCATCACGACCAAACGACAGCGCCACCACCACAGCCATCAACAGCAGCACGCCGCCCGCGAGGGCAAACGCCAGCACATGTTGGCGTTCAGCCGCGACACGATCGTTGACCTTCATATCCGGCGCGCTAATGCTGCGTAAACGCGGCAACAGCCACAGTAGCAGCGGCGCACCGATCAACGCAGTGACCGAACCGGTGGACACTTCCATCCACACGCGAGTCAGCCAGAGGATGATTTGATCGGAAAGCCAGAGGATCAGCGCACCAATCAACGACGCCAGCATCAGTCGCGGCAGCAGACGCCGCGCCCCCAGCATTTTTGCCAGCAACGGCGCAAACAACCCGATAAAGCCGATAATCCCCACCGCGTTCACCAGCAGCGCACTGATGACAATCGCCAGCGACAGCGCCGCCAGACGCGCGAGCGACAAGGCCAGCCCGAGATTGCGCGCCACGCCATCATCAAGCCCCATCAGGGTTAACGGGCGAAGTAGCAGCAACGTCAGCATCACACCGCCCAGCAACTGCGGCCATAAACGCTCAACACCGCCCCAGTCGGTTTGCGTCAGCGTTCCGGTGCTCCACAGGAACATGCTTTGCAGTTGGTCATGGTGGAAGATAACCAGTAACTGATTGATTGCCCCACAATAAAGGCTCACTACCAGCCCCGCGAGGATCAGCGTTACCGGCGAAAGCCGTTTCCCCCACGCGACGCCAAAGACGATTAAGCCAACAACGCAAGCGCCCGCCAGCGCAGCAAACTGACTCGCCATCGCCCCTGGGATCGCCCAGAGCGTAGTGACGGTAATCCCCAGTTGCGCGCCTGTAGCAACGCCAAGTGTCGTCGGTTCCGCCAGCGGATTACGCAGCACTTGCTGAAACAGCACGCCCACCAGCCCCAGGCCTGCGCCCACCAGCAGCGAAATCGCCAGACGCGGCAGCAAGCTGTAGTGAAAAATCATCTGCTCGATGACGTCAATATCCGGCGACCAGGCGGCCTGCGCCCACTGGCTACGCGGCAGCGCCTGCGAAAAGTTCATCCAGGTCAGCGCCGTAGCGACAATCACCAGCAGCGCCAGCAATAACGCCGGGAAAAGCGCAATTCGTTTACTCACGCTTTACCTCCGATGGCGTTATCCAGAACGCGCACAAAGTGCATTGCCGAGAGCGTCGCACCATAAAACCAGACTGCGGGTACGCGCTGAAAGCGTCCGGCGCGGACAAACGGCATGGCCTGCCACAGCGGGGTTGCCATTAGCGCATCCATGTCTTTGCTGTTGTCGTGATCAAAACAGAGCACATCAACGTCTTTATACGCTGCCAGACGATCGATACTGACGGCGGTACTGCCCCAGAAGTTGGTTTCCCCTTGCCAGGCATTTGGGATGCCGTACTCATCAAGAATTTCCTGGAACAAGCTGTTTGGACCGAAGACCAACATATGGCGCGGATCGATAAGCGTCGTCAGCAATAACGGGCGTGCACCACGCTTCACAAAGCGGGGTTTCATGCTGCGGATAAAGTCTTCATATTGCGCTAAATGCGTTTCTGCTGCGCTTTGCAGGTTAAGTAAATCTGCCATTTCCGTCAGTGATTTACGCGCCATCGCCAGCGGCTGTTTGCCGTCGCTGAAGTTAAATCCACGCCCCGGCGCAATACGTGCCAGCATTTCTGCTGAAGGGCCATATCCTGCCGACCAGACCATAAACGACGGTTTCATTTCGGTCAGCAGTTCAAGGTTAGGTTCTGTGCGCAAACCGACGTCGATCACTGGGTCCGGCAATGGTGGTTCGCTGACCCACAGGCGATAGTTGATGGTATCCGCCACGCCGTAAGGCACGATGCCGAGCGCCAGCAGTAATTCCACCGGCAACCACTCCAGCGCCACAATACGATTGGGATCAATAGCCGCCGCGTGGGCGGTATTCATCTGCCATAACAACGGAGAAAGCGCCATCGCCGTTAACAGTCGACGGCGCGAAATAAGAGGTAAGCCGCTCATCAATAAACAAAACTCACAGGTGCAGCACCCGCCGGATGCGGCAAAATACCCATCGGGATGCCATAAATCATTTCGAGGGTATCGCCGCGCATAATTTCCGCAGGCGTTCCCTGAGCAATCATTTCACCACCGCGCAGGGCGACCAGATAATCACAGTAGCGTGCCGCCATATTGATATCGTGCAACACGGCAATGACCGTCAGGCCACGCTCCTGACTTAAACGGTGCACCAGCGCCAGCACATCAACCTGGTGGGCGATATCCAGCGCCGAGGTCGGTTCGTCGAGCAACAGACAACGGCTATCCTGCGCCACCAGCATGGCGATCCACGCCCGCTGACGTTCGCCGCCAGAGAGACTATCAACCAGCCGATGCGCCAGCGGTTTTAAGCCAACCAGCGAGATAGCTTCCTCGACTTTTTCGCGATCTGCCGCCCCAAAGCGCCCCAGCGCGCCATGCCACGGGTAACGACCAATCGCCACCAGTTCACGCACGGTCATCCCTTCTGCCGGAGGAAGCTGCTGCGGCAAATAAGCCACTTTGCGGGCAAACGCTTTGCTGCTCCAGCTTTCCAGCGGCTGGGCATCAAGAAGAATCTCCCCTTCTGACGGAGGCTGATGACGGCCAAGCATTTTGAGCAGAGTGGATTTACCAGAACCGTTGTGACCAATCAGACCGGTCACTTTCCCGGCAGGAAAGGTTAACGACAGCGGATGCAAAAGCGTGCGCCCGGGCACACGAAAGGAGATATTACGCAGTGCAAAAGTGGTATCGGAATGATTCGTGTATTCCTGCATAACAGCCAACTTGTGAAATGGGCACGGAAATCCGTGCCCCAAAAGAGAAATTAGAAACGGAAGGTTGCGGTTGCAACGACCTGACGTTCTGCGCCCCAGAAGCAGCCATAAGTCTGGAAGCAACTGGCAACATACTCACGATCGAGCAAATTGTTGACGTTCACAGCAAGGCTGGATCCCGCCATACCAAAGCGTGCCAGATCATATTTTACAACAGCATCCATTACAGCTGCGCTACCCACTTTAAAAGTGTTTGCCGGATCACCATAGCTGGAACCAATAAAACGACCACCTGTTCCCAATGTTAAACCAGAAAGCGGCCCTTCATTGAAGGTATAATCCCCCCAGAGAGATGCCATATGCTCCGGTACTTGTTCTGGAGTTTTACCTTTGAGATTGGTGTCTTTGGTGTATTCCGCATCGGTGTAGGTATAAGAAGCCGTCAAGTTAATATTGGCATTTAACGCCGCTTTTGCTTCAAGTTCCACACCACGAGCGCGAATCTCACCTGCTGGGACTTGCGCTAATGGGTTTGTTGGGTCTGCTGTCAGGTTATTTGTTTTCGTCAATTGATAGACTGCGCCCGTAACAACGACCGGCATATCATTCGGAACATATTTTACGCCAGCTTCATACTGTTCACCTTTCGATGGCTTATAGGAAATGCGTGGGTTGCTCCACAGATCGAAAGCACTCGGTTCAAAGGACTGGCTATAGCTAAAGTAAGGTGAAATACCATTATCGAATAAGTAATTTACACCACCGCGCCAGGTGAACTGATGATCATTGCGCTCAATATAACCTTCAGTCGGCGTATAAGAGTTTTCACGAACAGTGGTCGCTTGCTTAGACCAATCGTAGCGTCCCCCCAGAGTGAATACCCATTTATTCCATTCCGCCTGATCCTGAACATAAATACCTGTTTGTTTGCTTTCATTCATCTGGTATGGCTCTGCGCTACCAAATGCAAAGTATTCAGGGTGATATTTGTTATAAAGATCGATGGATGGTGCGGATCCAAAGCTGGCATTGATATCATTACGCATCCGCATGAAGTCTACCCCTGTCAGCAAAGTATGCTCGACGTCACCTGTAGCAAACTTACTTTCAAGTTGGGTATCAACGCTAAAGTTTTGTAGACGCTCATTATCCACTACTGTCCCGCGGTTTAGGGTATGACCATCACCAGCAATCCCTGTGCCATAAACACTTTTCTGTGAGGTTTTCATTTCACTGAAACGCAGATTCTGACGCACGGTGAAGGTGTCATTAAAACCATGTTCAAAACTATATCCCACCATTTTCTGGTTACGGGAGTATGTATTATTCGATGCACCTTCATTGAAGTCAGTCGGTAGACGCTTACCATTAGGCAATGGCTCAACGGTCCCCTCTTTCGGCAACCAACCGTAATAACCCGTTTCTGGTTCATTCTGGAAATAGGACAGGAAAGTAAAATTGGTTTTGTCGTCTGGACGCCATGAGAATGATGGAGCAATGGTATAACGCTGAGATTCAGAGTTTTTCTGCTGTTCGTTTGTTGAGCGAGCGAGGCCCGTCAAACGGTAAGAGAACTCACCGTTATCATCCAGTGCATCACTGAAATCGAATCCGGTCTGAAACAGATTATCCGTCCCCATTTTAAACTGAATTTCTTTCAGGGGTTCAGTGGTCGGACGCTTACTCACCATAGAAATAATCCCACCAGGATTACTTTTTCCATAGAGAACAGACGTCGGCCCACGCATCAGTTCAACCCTCTCGAGCATGTAAGGATCAATCACAGCATCGTTATAAAAGTTGCCCTGAAGTTTTAGTCCATCAAGGTAATTATTTTGATTCAGACCAACAGATGAGAAACCACGAATGATAACAAAATCATATGTATTAGAAGCACCACGACTGCTAACCGTAACGCCAGGTGTATAACCTAATGCTTCTTTTACAGACTGAAATTGATGCATCTGCATCTCTTCATTTGTCACAACCGAAATAGACTGCGGCGTTTTTTCAATTGGTGTATCCGTTTTAGTCGCAGTAGCAGAGTGCTTCGCCGCAATAGTTGCAGCAGGCCCCCATGCGCTTTCTTGCGGCGCAGGTGCAGCGGTAACGGTGATAGTGTCTTCTTTCGGTTCAACCGCTGCCTGTGCATAAACAGACATGCCGCTAACCGCTGTGGCTACTACAACTGCGATTTTACGCAGTGAGTGTTTTGGCTGAGCAGTTTTGGAACGCGCCATTGGTATATCTCTGATGTAAAGTGAATGATAATGTAAACGAGAATGATTATTATAAAGATAAGATAATATTCGAAACGCTGGCGGGTTCGCAAGCGGTACGCAATCTGAGCGTTCCTGAAGGGTTAATAAACAACCAGATGAAAAGAAAGGGTTAATATCTTAGATGGGATGTTATTTTACCGGATGGCAACTCGCCATCCGGTATTTCACGCTTAGATGTTAATTACTACCAAACATATCCTTGATCCAACCGGCTACACCGTCGCTGTCTTTCTGCTCTTGCTGAGCAGGTTGCTGTTGCGGCTGAGAAGACTGATCAAACGGATTGCCTGACGGCTGCTGCTGCATCTCGCTCTGCTGGCACAGCGATTGCGGATCGCTGGTCCAGACCGGCAAGACACGCATGCCACCGCTGCAAACAAAGTTGCCGTCGTAGTCCACGCCCATATCTGCAATATCTTCTGGCGGAACAAGATTCAGCGGCGTTGGCGTCTGGTTAGCCAGATAACGCTGATAAATCGACATTGCCCCGCTGGCTCCATACAGTTTGGTCGGCTGGTTGTTATCACGACCTACCCAGGTGATGGTCACCGTGCTGCCGTCAATGCCTGCAAACCAAGTATCTACGTTATTGTTGGTAGTCCCTGTTTTCCCTGCCAGATGCAGGTTCGGGTATTTCACCCCAAGCTGACGACCCGTACCACGTTGTACCACCTGCTGCATGGTCCATAGTGTCAGATACGCCGCCTGCGCCGGAACAGCGCGTTCTGCCTGCGGGAAGCTCTGATACAGCACCTTGCCATCTTCCGCGATTACCGAACGCAGTGCAGAAAGCGGTGCACGGTTACCACCGCTGGCGATGGTCTGGAACGCCTGCGCCACTTCGATTGGCGTTAAGTTCAACGCCCCCAGCAGCATCGCCGGAACCGGATGCAGCTGATCTTTCGGTACGCCCAGTTTGATCCAGGTATCCGTAACTGCAGGCAGCCCCAGCGCCATCCCCAGATTTACCGTCGGCACGTTCATCGAACGGGTCAACGCATCCACCAGCATCACTCTGCCGCTTTCGCTATAACGACGGTCATCGTTCTGCGGTGACCAGACCTGGCCATTCGGCTGACGCAGCGCGATTGGCGCATCGGCAATCCACGTGTTCAGGCGATAGATTTTCGGCTGGCTTAAAGCCGTCAGATAAGTCGCTGGTTTTGCAAGGGAACCAATCGAACGACGCGCCTGCATCGCACGGTTGTAGCCCGCAAACTGCGGCTCAGAACCTCCCACCATCGCACGAACTTCACCACTAAAGCGGTCGACGACCACAATCGCAGTTTCAAGATCGCTCAACTTACGCTGTTTCTTCAGTGCCGGAATGCCTTCCACGGCGGCTTTTTCTGCCGCGTCCTGGGCCACCGAGTCAAAGGTAGTGAAGATCTTCACGCCGGAGAGATCTTTTACCTTATCGCCCAGTTTTGCCTGCAGCTCCTGACGCACCAGTTGCATAAAGGCTGGCTGAGGAGAGATCACCCCACCGCGCGGCTGAACCCCCAGCGGACGGGCACTCAACATGTCATAGAGTTCTTGATCAATAATCTGTTGCTGTTGCAGCAGACGCAGCACCAGATTACGTCGCTCCAGCGCCAGTTTCGGGTTACGCCACGGGTTGTAGATGGACGCCCCTTTCACCATACCGACTAACAGCGCCTGCTGGTCGAGGCTTAGCTCTTCTACCGGGCGACCAAAGTAATACAAGCTTGCCAGCGGGAAGCCGCGGATTTCGTTGTCGCCGCTCTGACCGAGATACACCTCGTTCATATACAGCTCAAGAATACGGTCTTTGCTGTAACGCGCGTCCATGATCAGCGCCATGTAGGCTTCGTTCGCTTTACGCCAGTAAGAGCGCTCGCTGGAGAGGAACAGGTTTTTCACCAGCTGTTGCGTCAGCGTACTCGCACCCTGCACCGTGCGACCTGCGGTCAGGTTTACCAGCACCGCACGCCCAATTGAGTAGAGGCTGATCCCATCATGCTCGTAGAAATGGCGGTCTTCTGTCGCCAGCAAAGTATCTACCAGCAAATCAGGGAAACCACTGCGCGGCACAAACAGACGTTGCTCACCGTTTGGCGAGGAGATCATGGTGATCAGACGCGGATCAAGACGGAAAAAGCCGAACTGACGGTTGTTCTCCATATTGACGATGGTCGCCAGATGATCACCATCAAAGGTCAGACGCGCACGCACCTGCCCTTCTTTACTGTCCGGGAAATCAAACGGACGGCGGATCATCTCAATGCTGTTGGCCTGCACGGTAAATTCGCCAGGACGGGTCATTTTCGACACCTGACGATACTGAGTCGCCTCCAGCAGCTTCACCATCTCGTTCTTGCTGATGGTCATATCTGGCTCAAGATTGACCATTCGGCCATAAACTGCCGCAGGCAGTTGCCAGACCTTGCCATCAATACGGCTACGAATTTTTTGATCGAGATAAACGCCGTAAATGGCGATCAGCACGGCAAAAACGATAGCCAGTTTTAGCAGTAGCCATAGCCAGCCGCGTTTGCCACGAGGCTTACGCCCTTTGCCCTTACCTTTGCGCGGCATCGGTTCTTCATCCTCATAGTCATCATAATCGTCGTAATCATCGTCATCTTCGTAACGACGACGGCTTACCTTTTGTTTGACCGGACGCGTCGGTTTCCCTTTGCGTCCAATTGGCTCGCGGTCATTCCCGGCCATGCTTTTTCTCCGCAATATTCAGGCGCAAAAGCCCGATTTTCTGTTCTTCTGTTACAAGACAGAAGAAGATATCTCTCAAAATTTGTGTTCGATCGGTCCCCTCTCCCTTGAGGGAGAGGGTTAGGGTTAGGGTGAGGGTGAACGTGCGCGCTGATGCCCTCACCCCGGCCCTCTCCCACAGGGAGAGGGAGAAAACCAACCTTACGAATACTTTTTCGTCCGTCGCGTCGGTGCAGTATTTGCCGGGTCGTCCGGCCAGACATGTTTGGGATAACGCCCTTTCATCTCTTTTTGCACCTCACGGTACGCTCCTTTCCAGAAGGCGCTCAAATCTCGTGTGATTTGTAATGGCCTTTGGGCAGGTGAAAGCAACTCCAGCACCAGCGGCACGCGCCCCTGGGCGATCGTCGGATTGGTGGCCTCGCCAAACATCTCTTGCATTCTCACCGCCAGCGCGGGCGGGTTATCTTCATGATAACGAATGGCGATCCGGCTTCCCGTCGGCACAGTGTAATGCGCAGGCAATTCACTATCCAGACGTTGCTGCATTCCCCAATCAAGTAATCCGCGTAGTGCCTGATAAATGTCGAGTGATTTCAGGCCGCGTAGTGAATGTACGCCAGTCATATGTGGCAGCAGCCACGTTTCCAGCGTCGCCAATAAACTTTCATCATCAACCGCTGGCCAGTCATATTCCGGCAACCACTTTGCGGCGCATAACAAACGCAAGCGTAGCTGTTCCGCTTCCGCCGTCCAGTTGAGCACGCTTAAACCTTTATCACGGATGCCATTAAGCATCGCCTGATGCAACTCGTCTTCCGAGGGTTTCGCCAGCGGCTGCACTTTCACCGTCAGCAGACCGATTTGCAGCCGACGCCAGGCTTTCAGCGTACCTTGCGCGTCATCCCACTCCACAGTGTCAGACTGCTGTACCAGCTGCGGGCAGCGTTGTACTAACTCATCAATATCGACCGGCAGCGCCAGTAAAATCCGCGCATCCGGCGAGGCGCTGCCCTGCAATAATAACGGTGCGATCAACCATTCGTGGCGGCTTAGCGCGTCGTCGGCATCGAGCATCGCTCCCATGCCGTTTGCCAGTTGATAGCGTCCATCTTGCCCACGGCGACGAGCAATGCGATCGGCAAACGCCCCGGCAAGTAGCGGCGCGATAAGCGAACTGTCTGCCTCACCGCCACGTACGTTTAAGCGTTTTAACAGTTGCTGACTACGTTGCTGCCAGGCTGGTTGATTGCGCGAAAACGCCACGCCCAGGTCACTATTGCCCATCCGTGGCGGCTCTTCGAGAATGGCGGCAATTTTTGCCGCGGTAGCAGCTTCGTCGTCGTTCTTCGCGCTAACCAGCATTGCCGCTAAACGCGGATCGTTACCCAGCGCTGCCATTTTTTGCCCCTGCGCACTAAGCCGTTCACCTTCCAGCGCCCCCAGCATTTGTAACAGGCGTTTCGCGGCCAGTAGATTCACCGTTGGCGGTTGATCCAGCCAGCTCATCTGCGCCGGATCGCTGCATCCCCATTGCAGTAATTCCATCAGCAAACCGGAAAGATCGCTTTGTAAGATTTCCGGTTCACTTTGCGCGGCAGCGCGTTCTGCTTGTTCTTTGGCGATTAGATGCAGGCAGATACCCGGCTCCAGACGCCCGGCGCGCCCGGCACGCTGCGTCATGGATGCCTGGCTAACGCGTTGAGTAATCAGTCGCGTTAGCCCCGTGCGCGGATCAAAACGCGCCACACGCTCCTGGGCACAATCCACCACCAGACGAATACCTTCGATGGTTAAACTGGTTTCAGCAATATTGGTCGCCAGCACCACTTTGCGCATCCCTTGCGGTGCCGGGAGGATCGCTTTTCGCTGATCGTTCAGCGACAACGCGCCATACAGCGGGCAGAGCAATACATCACTGCCGATGCGCGAAGCCAGTTGTTCCTGCACACGCTGAATTTCTCCGACGCCAGGTAAAAATAACAGTAATGATCCGCTTTCCTGACGCAGCATTTCAGCGGTGGCTACCGCAACGGCATCGTCAAAACGCTGATGCGCGGGCAGCGGTAAATAACGGCGTTCAACCGGAAACGAGCGCCCTTCTGAGATGACGACGGGCGCTTCTGGCAGCATTTGCTGCAAGCGGTCGTTGTCCAGCGTAGCCGACATAATTAGCAGTTTAAGGTCATCACGCAGACCTTGTTGCACATCGAGTAACAGCGCCAACGCCAAATCCGCCTGCAAGCTACGCTCATGATATTCATCAAGGATCACCAATCCAACACCGCTCAACTCCGGGTCACGCTGGATCATCCGCGTCAGCACGCCTTCGGTAACTACTTCCAGGCGGGTATTCGGCCCGACGCAGTTTTGCGCACGCATCCGGTAGCCAACGGTATCGCCTGGCTTTTCGTTAAGCAGCTCCTCCAGCCGTTGCGCGACGTTACGCGCCGCCAGACGACGCGGCTCCAGCAGGATAATTTTCCCGTTAATGCCGGGATGCGCCAGCAGTTGCAGCGGCAGCCAGGTTGATTTCCCGGCCCCGGTCGGCGCACTTAATAATACCTGCGGCGCACAATCGAGAGCGGTAAGTAATTCAGGTAAGACGGCAGCAACGGGCAACGACGACACAAAACGCTCCAGAGGGTTAACATTCTTCGCGCCACATTGTAGCATCGCGGTAATTCATAACCGAGTGCCTCACATGTCTGAACCGCAACGTCTGTTCTTTGCTATCGACTTACCTGCAGAAATCCGCGAACAGATTATCCACTGGCGCGCCACACACTTCCCACCTGAGGCGGGACGTCCGGTCGCCGCCGATAATTTGCATCTGACTCTGGCATTTTTAGGCGAAGTGAGCGCCGAGAAAGAGAAGGCGCTTTCTCTTTTAGCCGGACGGATTCGTCAACCTGGTTTCACACTCACGCTTGATGACGCCGGACAATGGCTGCGTTCGCGTGTGGTGTGGTTAGGGATGCGTCAGCCGCCACGCGGCTTAATCCAGCTGGCGAATATGCTCCGTTCACAGGCTGCCCGCAGCGGTTGTTTTCAAAGCAATCGTCCGTTTCATCCACATATTACCTTATTGCGCGACGCCAGCGAGGCGGTGACAATCCCGCCGCCAGGTTTTAACTGGTCTTATGCGGTGACGGAGTTCACCCTTTACGCCTCCTCGTTTGCCCGTGGACGCACACGCTACACGCCGCTAAAACGCTGGGCGCTAATGCAATAACAAGGATTGTCGCAATGGAATTCTCTCCCCCTCTACAGCGCGCGACGCTAATTCAGCGTTACAAACGTTTTTTAGCCGATGTGATCACACCCGATGGTCGCGAATTAACGCTACACTGCCCGAATACGGGTGCGATGACCGGTTGTGCAACGCGTGGCGATACCGTCTGGTATTCGACTTCAGACAACACCAAACGGAAATACCCACACACCTGGGAACTAACTCAAAGCCAGAGCGGCGCATTTATTTGCGTCAATACGCTTTGGGCTAACAGGTTGACGAAAGAGGCTATCCTTAATGAATCAATTTCAGAACTGTCAGGCTATAGCTCGCTGAAAAGCGAAGTAAAATATGGCGCAGAACGCAGCCGTATTGACTTTATGTTGCAGGCGGATTCGCGTCCAGACTGCTATATTGAAGTGAAATCGGTTACGTTAGCGGAGAACGAACAGGGATATTTTCCCGATGCGGTCACTGAACGAGGTCAGAAACACCTTCGGGAGTTGATGAACGTAGCGGCTGAAGGCCAGCGTGCGGTTATCTTTTTCGCCGTGCTGCATTCAGCCATTACACGGTTTTCACCCGCGCGCCACATCGATGAGAAATACGCGCAACTATTGTCAGAAGCTCAACAGAGGGGGGTAGAAATTCTGGCTTACAAAGCGGAAATTTCTGCTGAAGGCATGGCTCTTAAAAAATCACTGCCGGTTACATTGTAGTAAAGTAAGTAACTGGTTAATTTACATTCTGGTCGCGTGCGCAAATACGCTTTTCCTCACACAGTTGTCAAGTGTTACGTTTAGATAATTGCTATCCGGAAAAGCATCTGCTATTTATAGCGGCCTCATTTTTCCCCCGAACATGGGGATCGATAGTGCGTGTTAAGGAGAAGCAACATGCAAGAAGGGCAAAACCGTAAAACATCGTCCCTGAGTATTCTCGCCATCGCTGGGGTGGAACCATATCAGGAGAAGCCGGGCGAAGAGTATATGAATGAAGCCCAGCTGGCGCACTTCCGTCGTATTCTGGAAGCATGGCGTAATCAACTCAGGGATGAAGTCGATCGCACCGTTACACATATGCAGGATGAAGCAGCCAACTTCCCGGACCCGGTAGACCGTGCAGCCCAGGAAGAAGAGTTCAGCCTCGAACTGCGTAACCGCGATCGCGAGCGTAAGCTGATCAAAAAGATCGAGAAGACGCTGAAAAAAGTGGAAGACGAAGATTTCGGCTACTGCGAATCCTGCGGTGTTGAAATTGGTATTCGCCGTCTGGAAGCGCGCCCGACAGCCGATCTGTGCATCGACTGCAAAACGCTGGCTGAAATTCGCGAAAAACAGATGGCTGGCTAATTACAGCCGTTCCATCACGTTTACCACAGGCGGGAAATGCTCCCGCCTTATTTTTTGTTCAAAGAGATGACAGACACACAGTATATTGGCCGCTTCGCCCCCTCTCCTTCCGGCGAGCTTCATTTTGGCTCTCTGATCGCCGCGCTCGGCAGCTATTTGCAGGCTCGCGCCCGGCAAGGTCGCTGGCTGGTACGCATAGAAGATATCGACCCGCCTCGTGAAGTTCCCGGTGCCGCAGAAACTATCCTGCGCCAGCTGGAACATTACGGTCTGCACTGGGACGGCGATGTTCTCTGGCAATCGCAACGTCACGACGCCTATCGTGAAGCACTCGCCTGGTTACATGAACAAGGACTAAGTTATTACTGCACCTGTACGCGTGCGCGTATTCAAAGCATTGTCGGTATTTACGACGGTCATTGCCGGGTGTTGCATCATGGACCAGACAACGCCGCAGTGCGTATCCGCCAGCAGCATCCGGTCACGCAATTTACTGACCAGCTGCGCGGCATTATTCACGCCGACGAAAAACTGGCACGGGAAGATTTTATCATTCATCGCCGTGATGGGTTGTTCGCCTACAACCTGGCTGTTGTGGTTGATGATCATTTCCAGGGCGTTACAGAAATAGTGCGTGGGGCTGATCTGATTGAACCAACAGTAAGGCAAATCTCGCTGTACCAGCTTTTTGGCTGGAAAGTGCCAGATTACATTCATCTGCCGCTGGCGCTTAATCCACAAGGCGCTAAACTTTCCAAGCAGAATCATGCGCCTGCGTTGCCGAAAGGCGATCCACGCCCGGTACTAATCGCGGCACTTCAATTTCTGGGGCAGCAGGCAGAAGCACACTGGCAGGATTTCAGCGTCGAGCAAATCCTTCAGTCAGCCGTCAAAAACTGGACGCTGACCGCCGTGCCCGAGTCGGCAATTGTAAATTCAACATTCTCAAATGCGTCATGCTGAGCTATGATTAGCCGCTATTTTTTTGTCCTGAATGATGTTTGACACTACCGAGGTGTACTATTTTTACCCGAGTCGCTAATTTTTGCCGCAAGGTGCTAAGCCGCGAGGAAAGCGAGGCTGAACAGGCAGTCGCCCGTCCACAGGTGACGTGATCCCGCGTGAGCAGCATGCTATTTCCCGCAAAGATATCAGTGAAAATGCCCTGAAGGTAATGTACAGGCTCAATAAAGCGGGATACGAAGCCTGGCTGGTTGGCGGCGGCGTGCGCGACCTGTTACTTGGCAAAAAGCCGAAAGATTTTGACGTAACCACTAACGCCACGCCTGAGCAGGTGCGCAAACTGTTCCGTAACTGCCGCCTTGTGGGTCGCCGTTTCCGTCTGGCTCATGTGATGTTTGGCCCGGAGATTATCGAAGTTGCAACCTTCCGTGGACACCACGAAGGTAACGTCAGCGACCGCACGACCTCCCAACGCGGGCAAAACGGCATGTTGCTGCGCGACAACATTTTCGGCTCCATCGAAGAAGACGCCCAGCGCCGCGATTTCACTATCAACAGCCTGTATTACAGCGTAGCGGATTTTACCGTCCGTGATTACGTTGGCGGCATGAAGGATCTGAAGGACGGCGTTATCCGTCTGATTGGTAACCCGGAAACGCGCTACCGTGAAGATCCGGTACGTATGCTGCGCGCGGTACGTTTTGCCGCCAAATTGGGTATGCGCATCAGCCCGGAAACCGCAGAACCGATCCCTCGCCTCGCTACCCTGCTGAACGATATCCCACCGGCACGCCTGTTTGAAGAATCGCTTAAACTGCTACAAGCGGGCTACGGTTACGAAACCTATAAGCTGTTGTGTGAATATCATCTGTTCCAGCCGCTGTTCCCGACCATTACCCGCTACTTCACGGAAAATGGCGACAGCCCGATGGAGCGGATCATTGAACAGGTGCTGAAGAATACCGATACGCGTATCCATAACGATATGCGCGTGAACCCGGCGTTCTTGTTTGCCGCCATGTTCTGGTACCCACTGCTGGAGACGGCACAGAAGATCGCCCAGGAAAGCGGCCTGACCTATCACGACGCTTTCGCGCTGGCGATGAACGACGTGCTGGACGAAGCCTGCCGTTCACTGGCAATCCCGAAACGTCTGACGACGTTAACCCGCGATATCTGGCAGTTGCAGTTGCGTATGTCCCGTCGTCAGGGTAAACGCGCATGGAAACTGCTGGAGCATCCTAAGTTCCGTGCGGCTTATGACCTGTTGGCCTTGCGAGCTGAAGTTGAACGTAACGCTGAACTGCAGCGTCTGGTGAAATGGTGGGGTGAGTTCCAGGTTTCCGCGCCACCAGATCAAAAAGGGATGCTTAACGAGTTGGATGAAGAGCCGTCAACGCGTCGCCGTACTCGTCGTCCACGCAAACGCGCACCGCGTCGTGAGGGTACCGCATGACAGTGGCGTATATTGCCATAGGCAGCAATCTGGCCTCTCCGCTGGAGCAGGTCAATGCTGCCCTGAAAGCATTAGGCGATATCCCTGAAAGCCACATTCTTGCCGTTTCTTCGTTTTACCGCACTCCACCGCTGGGGCCGCAAGATCAACCCGATTACCTCAACGCCGCCGTGGCGCTTGAAACTTCGCTCGCCCCGGAAGAGTTACTCAACCATACACAGCGCATAGAACTGCAACAGGATCGTGTTCGTAAAGCTGAACGCTGGGGACCACGCACGCTGGATCTCGATATCATGCTGTTTGGTAATGAAGTGATAAATACCGAACGCCTGACCGTTCCGCACTACGATATGAAGAATCGTGGATTTATGCTGTGGCCGCTGTTTGAGATTGCACCGGAGCTGGCGTTTCCTGATGGGGAGACGTTGCGTGAAGTCTTACATACAAGAGCATTTGACGAATTAAGCAAATGGTAATTTATTTATATTACGAATATAAATATTTTCTGAAAATCATACATCCTCTCTTTCCTTAATAAAAATTTTAGTTTAAACATTTTTGCAGAAACATAATATAAATTCCCGCAGATAAATATCAATCCCATCGCCGGTAATGACTCCAACTTATTGATAGTGTTTTATGTTCAGATAATGCCCGATGACTTTGTCATGCAGCTCCACCGATTTTGAGAACGACAGCGACTTCCGTCCCAGCCGTGCCAGGTGCTGCCTCAGATTCAGGTTATGCCGCTCAATTCGCTGCGTATATCGCTTGCTGATTACGTGCAGCTTTCCCTTCAGGCGGGATTCATACAGTGGCCAGCCATCCGTCATCCATATCACCACGTCAAAGGGTGACAGCAAGCTCATAAGACGCCCCAGCGTCGCCATAGTGCGTTCACCGAATACGTGCGCAACAACCGTCTTCCGGAGCCTGTCATACGCGTAAAACAGCCAGCGCTG
>NZ_MECT01000520.1:0-255 GCF_001722145.1 Shigella sp. FC1544 | reverse complement strand
TGGCCGATAAACCGGGTCGGCGAACTGCTCCCCTGGCGCGTAGCACTGCCGACTGAATAACACATCCCCGTCAATACGGTTCTTGCTGCACGCTTACGGTTATCCCAGCAACGAGCCAGATGCGGGTGCCTGACGGGAGTGAGATCATCGTCCCCTCCCGGTCAGTTCACGGATCAACACTGTGAGCAGCTCTGGTGAAGGATTTTCCAGCGTCATGTTACCGTGACGGAACTCCACCTTGCAGGAGCTGGCACT
>NZ_MECT01000519.1:0-259 GCF_001722145.1 Shigella sp. FC1544 | reverse complement strand
GACGGTCCCGGCAAAAGTGCCTGACCTGACCCCTATTAGCGGTTACCAGCGCCCCACCAGACCCGGTGACATCACCCCCCGGATCATGGACGACTGGGGCAGTAATCATGCCGGGTCTGGCTGGCTAACACCCCATTATAAGGGGTACGAATAAAGTAACGGGGTTGTCGAAGCTCACCAGATTTTCACCAGGATGCACGTCATACTCTTTTTTCTCCGGAGGCAGTGCCAGCATGGACTGCTGCTCTTCGAGCCAGCG
>NZ_MECT01000518.1:0-264 GCF_001722145.1 Shigella sp. FC1544 | reverse complement strand
TCCCGTAACGCTAAAGTTACCGTAACTTTATTCTCAAAATTGCGGATCCCTTTCACAATCAGTTCATAGTTTTGAGTCATTGAATTACTCTCCCCGTGCCGCCTTACGACGGTCCTCTCTGATTTTGAAATACAGGTTAGTCAGATATGTCAGCAGCCCAAACAGCAGACTCCCCAGCACGCCTATTGCCGCCCACTGAGACGGGGAAACCCTGTCCAGCAACTGCAGGAACCAGTAGCCCGTTCCCACCGCTGACGTGGTGTA
>NZ_MECT01000517.1:0-267 GCF_001722145.1 Shigella sp. FC1544 | reverse complement strand
GCTCCCTTTCTGAGAGGTATCATCCAGTGGCGGTGTTCTCCCGCCAGGCTCCAGGCATTTAACAGTCCCAGTGAGTAATAACCTTTATCCATTAACGTCAGAGTGTTATCGCCGGTTTGTTCTATAAGTTGCTCAGCAAGCTCATTTTCGCTGTTCTTCATCGTGCCGAAGGCTGCAGCCGTCAGCAGATGGCTGGTCAGTTCCATCTGGCAGACCATTTTGACCTGCGGGTAGAGCGCCGGGTTCCCGGCATGTGTCTGGCGGGGG
>NZ_MECT01000516.1:0-269 GCF_001722145.1 Shigella sp. FC1544 | reverse complement strand
AGCAGCGCCCATACCCGACGATAACCATACGTGGGCAGCTCTCCGATAACATGGTGTATACGGAGAAGCACATCCGTATCATCAGTGTGACGACTGCGGCGGCCATCCATCCAGTCATCGGTTCGTCTGAGAATGACGTGCAACTGCGCACGCGACACCCGGAGACAACGGCTGACTAAGCTTACTCCCCATCCCCGGGCAATAAGGGCGCGTGCGCTATCCACTTTTTTGCCCGTCCATATTCAACGGCTTCTTTGAGGAGTTCATTT
>NZ_MECT01000515.1:0-272 GCF_001722145.1 Shigella sp. FC1544 | reverse complement strand
CGCCTTATGCCACGTGAGCTTTTCTGCTTTTCCCTCCACTCCGGTGTTTTCTCTCTCTGCATGGTCGATTCTTATACCGCAACAGGCTGTTTTTTTATACTTGCACCGATTCCCGGGCACACTTAGCCTGTGTCAGGCCGGCATATACCTCAGCAGACTGATATCCCGCGCGTTTTTTCTTCAGCCCCTCCACATTCAGTCCCGCGATGGCCCGGCGGTATACCATCCGGCCGCCACACAGCACGCATTCGAACGGGTCACGACTCAGGAAC
>NZ_MECT01000514.1:0-272 GCF_001722145.1 Shigella sp. FC1544 | reverse complement strand
CAGAAGCAGAAAAAGCTTATTATGCTTCCATCGGAAACGATGATCTGGCAGCCTGAGTTCACAGATAAAACACTCTCCAGGAAACCCGGGGCGGTTCACAGAGAACCCGCTGCATAAGTTTGTGGTGAGCCGTGATTACCAGTACCCCAGCCTGAGCGGAAGTACCCCTGATAGCTGGGTAATGACTCCAACTTACTGATAGTGTTTTATGTTCAGATAATGCCCGATGACCTTGTCATGCAGCTCCACCGATTTTGAGAACGACAGTGACT
>NZ_MECT01000513.1:0-273 GCF_001722145.1 Shigella sp. FC1544 | reverse complement strand
CTGCCGCGCCTTCGCCTCTGCCGCACATCTCGCTGCTTATGCTGGCCTTGCGCCGGTAACTCGGCGATCCGGCTCGTCAATACGCGGTGAGCATCCCTCGCGACGGGGTAATAAAGCTCTCAAACGGGCGTTGTTCCTGTCGGCCTTCGCCGCGCTCAGGGATCCGCTCTCCAGGGCTTACTACACCCGCAAAATGAGTCAGGGAAAACGACACAATCAGGCGCTTATCGCCCTGGCGAGACGACGCTGCGACGTTCTGTTCGCCATGATGCG
>NZ_MECT01000512.1:0-275 GCF_001722145.1 Shigella sp. FC1544 | reverse complement strand
TTTCATTCTCCATTTCAATGCGTTGTAGCTTTTTCCTCAGCTTACGTATTTCGATTTGTTCTGGTGTTATCGGAGAGGCTTTTGGTGTTTTGCCCTGACTCTCATCACGCAGTTGTTTGACCCATCTTGTCATTGTGGAAAGGCCAACATCCATAGCTTTGGCGGCATCTGCCACCGTGGGTAATGACTCCAACTTATTGATAGTGTTTTATGTTCAGATAATGCCCGATGACTTTGTCATGCAGCTCCACCGATTTTGAGAACGACAGCGACTT
>NZ_MECT01000511.1:0-276 GCF_001722145.1 Shigella sp. FC1544 | reverse complement strand
GTTCCTGAGTCGTGACCCGTTCGAATGCGTGCTGTGTGGCGGCCGGATGGTATACCGCCGGGCCATCGCGGGACTGAATGTGGAGGGGCTGAAGAAAAAACGCGCGGGATATCAGTCTGCTGAGGTATATGCCGGCCTGACACAGGCTAAGTGTGCCCGGGAATCGGTGCAAGTATAAAAAAACAGCCTGTTGCGGTATAAGAATCGACCATGCAGAGAGAGAAAACACCGGAGTGGAGGGAAAAGCAGAAAAGCTCACGTGGCATAAGGCGCGGA
>NZ_MECT01000510.1:0-23392 GCF_001722145.1 Shigella sp. FC1544 | reverse complement strand
TTTCTGGTGCGTACCGGGCTGAGAGGCGGTGTAAGTGAACTGTAGTTGCCATGTTTTACGGCAATGAGAGCAGAGATAGCGCTGATGTCCGGCAGTGCTTTTGCCGTTACGCACCACGCCTTCAGTAGCGGAGCAGGAAGGACATCTGATGGAAATGGAAGCCACGCAAGCACCTTAAAATCACCATCATACACTAAATCAGTAAGTTGGCAGCATTACCCAACATGACTTACATGAAATTAACGGCGGCTAAACGCATTGTTTTTTTTATATATTTATTTGTAATCCAGTTTTGGAAAAACGCCAGTTTTCAAACGAAAGTCAGTTAAAAAATCTGCCTGGATATAACGAAGGTAGAGCGGGGAAATAAACGGCCCATCCATGAGGAATAGGCCGTGAAAGGAGATTACGCGACCGGGCGCGCAATAATGCTGCGGGTTTCCATGCGGACTTCGGCAATGGTGACGTCAATAACGTCAGTTACTTTGTAAACCGTTTCACCTTTAATTTGTACAGTGCCGTTTTCCTGGCTGCAAACCAGTTCATCGCGCATAGCGTGTAAGAAAGGTGCCGGAATAAAGGCGATAGCGCCGTTATCAACCAAACGCACACGCATGCCGCCACGGCTGATATCGACAATTTCCGCTGCGAAACGGGTGTCGGTCCCGGCTTTGTCTTTCAGGAAGCGTGCGTATAACCAGTCACCAACATCACGTTCTGCCATCCGGTTGAGACGGCGACGCTCGGCCATTTGGACAGTGATTTCATCCTGTGGGCGCGTCGCAGTTTCGCCTTTGATAACCGCTTTCAGCAGACGGTGGTTGATCATGTCGCCATATTTACGGATCGGCGAAGTCCAGGTGGCGTATGCTTCCAGACCGAGGCCAAAGTGAGGACCGGGTTCAGTGCTAATTTCAGCAAATGACTGGAAGCGACGAATGCGGCTGTCGAGGAAACCAGTTGGTTGCGCGTCCAGTTCACGACGCAGTTTGCAGAAACCGTCCAGCGTGAGCACTTCTTCGGCATCGACATGCAGACCGTGCGTTTTCAGCAACGCTGCCAGCGCGTCGGCATTCGCCGGATCAAAGCCCATATGCACGTTATAGATGCCAAAACCGAGCTTATCGCGCAGTACGCGGGCCGCACAAATGTTAGCGGCAATCATCGCTTCTTCGACGATACGGTTGGCAATGCGACGAGGCTCGGCGACGATATCCAGCACTTCACCTTTTTCACCGAGAATAAAGCGGTAATCCGGGCGATCTTTAAACACCAGTGCGTGGTTATGACGCCACTCGCCGCGGCGTTGGCAAATTTGCGCTAGCAAACGGACTTGTTCGGCAATTGCTTCACTTTCAGGCTGCCAGTCACCGGTATTTTCCAGCCAGTCAGAAACCTGGTCATACACCAGCTTTGCTTTGGATTCGATGGTGGCGGCAAAGAATTCGATATTATCTTCAATGGCGCCATCAGCGGAGAGCGTCATGCGGCATGCCAGTACCGGGCGGACTTCATTGGCGCGCAGTGAGCAGAGATCGTCAGAAAGCTCGCGAGGCAGCATAGGGATGTTGAAGCCAGGCAGATAGTTGGTGAATGCGCGAATTTTCGCGGCTTTGTCCAGCTTGCTGCCTTCAGCAATCCACGCGGTTGGATCGGCAATCGCCACAATCAGCTGAAGTTTGTCATCCGGCAACGCCTTAGCGAAAAGGGCGTCATCCATATCTTCTGTGCTGGCACTGTCGATGGTGACAAAATCCAGCGCGGTCAGATCTTCACGAACCAGACCTTCATCGAGCATTTCGGTAGCGACGCCGTCTGGTGCTTCTTTTTCCAGATTATGGCGCGCAAGTGTAACCCACCACGGTACAAAGTGGTCGTCACCAAAAGTGATGTATTGTGTCAATTCAGCATAGAAAGAACGATCGCCTTTCAGCGGATGACGGCGCATTTCGGCAACCGCCCAGTCGCCTTCTTTAAACTCGTGGTTCAGGCCACGGGCTGCGCGGCAAGGAATGGCGTCTTTTAAGAGTGGATGATCAGGAACGATGGCCAGACGGTCATTTTTGCCCTGAACTTTACCCACGAAACGAGTCAGGAACGGTTCAACCAGTTCTTCTGGCTCTGCGGATTCACGTTCTTTTTCACTGTGGATCACCGCGATAATTCGGTCGCCATGCATGACTTTTTTCATCTGCGGCGGCGGAATGAAATAACTTTTTTGCGCGTCGACTTCCAGGAAGCCAAAGCCTTTTTCTGTGGCTTTTACCACCCCTTCAGCGCGTGGCGTCTGGGAATGCAGTTGCTGTTTAAGCTGCGCTAGCAGCGGGTTGTCCTGAAACATAATTGTCTATTTTGGTGGCCATTAGAGCGGCTGACAGTTTTACGCGAATCTGTCTGACGCGGCAAGGTTAATATGTCTCACCCAACGCGATTTTTAAGCGATTTATCCAGCCACAAAGCCCGCTCCATACCAGCAGATTAATAATCTGCGTTGATGATTGTTCGTGTTCGAGTAAAGGGCTGAACTGGGCGGTGCTAAAGCGATCGGGTGCTCGGGTCAGCCATTGTATCGCCTGAACGGTAGCGTGCTCAACAGAATGACGGTCAGCCCATTGGTTAATTTCATTTTCGCCCTTGCGCAGAAGGGGGCTGATTTTTTTATATTCATTTGATGAATCCATACAGGCGGCAAAACAAGCAGGACTGCCATTTATCCGCGCGCATAACAACGCCGCAAGCTTATTATCCGGCTGTGTATTAACCCGTGTACTGTTTAACAACCTTTCGAGAAGGGAAAGTGAAATAGGGTGGAGAGAGAGTGTTTCGGCCAGTTGGCAAAGTTCTGCTGTTGAACTTTTTGTGTACTCTTCAGGTAGTTTTTCCACCTCATAGCTGCTTCGCCAGCGTATTGATTCATCAGCAAACAGTGACGCGTCGGCGTAGTTTTGTATTTCCAGACCGGGTAACCAGCGTACCGGGTGCCCGAGATAAGCCTGAAGTGTCGCAATGGTCCGCGCCTGAAAGCCAATAAAACCAATGATTTGGTTAATGAACACACAGTCCCAGGCAGTAAGACCGACGTCATTCAGATGCTGGTGCGATCGGTTGTCGATAATAGAAGGCGAGCTAGCCAGTTGGCGGGCATATTGCGTGATTTGTGCCAACCTATGATTGCTTTCCCTAGAGGAATCAGGCCCGGGGAGCGGCGTAAGTCGCGCCGAATAGTAGTTACATAACCGCTGGACGCCGCAAACCTGAGCAACAGTCAGGGCCGTAGACAAGCGTTCATAAGCGGTGAAGGTCTGTGAACGGGTCACGGTAAGCTGGTCAGGGAACAATTCCACTGCAAGAACGCGCGCAGGGACCAGCTATGAAAGGAAGGGAGCCAGCGTTTCTTCATCAAGGATCACGTCGAGCAGAAAGGGATCGCTGACCTTTGCGGCTTCCGGGACCAGAGGCAGAACGTCATACTCCGCAGTACTGGATTGCGTTTCATGATACCAGTGGCTTTTGCCGGTGATGTGGCGTTGTTCCATGGGCGCTCCTTGGTCGTAAAGGAAATCGTTATCCTGACGCAAGGCGGGAAGGGGAGAAAGACGGATCGGCGATAACAAATATCAGAAAGGTATAACAGAGATAACGGGCGGCAGAACGCCGCCCAATATTTACCAACAGAATGATTATTTCAATTCGAGTTCGTTCATTGCAGCGATGCTGAAACCGCCGTCAACGTGGACCACTTCACCGGAGATACCGGCAGAGAGATCGGAGCACAGGAATGCCGCGGAGTTACCCACATCTTCAATAGTAACGGTACGGCGAATCGGGGTAACGGCTTCGCAATGAGCCAGCATTTTGCGGAAGTCTTTGATACCGGAAGCCGCCAGAGTACGGATCGGACCAGCAGAGATGGCGTTAACACGCACACCTTCCGGACCCATCGCGTTCGCCATATAGCGCACGTTCGCTTCCAGAGACGCTTTTGCCAGACCCATAACGTTGTAGTTCGGGATAGCGCGCTCAGCGCCAAGGTAGGAAAGGGTCAGCAGGGCAGAACCCGGATTCAGCATGGAGCGGCAAGCTTTTGCCATTGCAACGAAGCTGTAGGAGCTGATGTCGTGGGCAATTTTGAAGCCTTCACGGGTAACGGCGTTAACATAGTCACCATCCAGCTGATCGCCAGGTGCAAAACCAATAGAGTGTACGAAACCGTCAAATTTCGGCCAAACTTTCCCCAGTTCAGCGAACATGGTGTCGATGCTGGCATCTTCTGCAACATCGCACTGCAGAACGATGTCAGAACCCAATTGAGCGGCAAATTCTTCTACGCGGCCTTTCAGTTTGTCGTTCTGGTAGGTGAATGCCAGTTCAGCTCCTTCGCGGTGCATCGCCTGAGCGATACCGTAGGCGATGGATAGTTTGCTGGCAACACCGGTTACCAGAATGCGCTTACCGGAAAGAAAACCCATAGCTTTAATCCTTATTGTTGATGCTTGTTGTGCCTGAAAATCAGGCGATTCGTCGTTTTAGTAAACAGTACGAACAGATAAATGGTTATTATAATCAACCTGGCTGTGAGTAGCTATAGTTGCCAGGTCCGACCGGAGCAGGCTGCGGCAGGGTGGGCGCTTTTCCCCTTACACTAACCCTCTCCCCAGAGGGGCGAGGGGACCATATTGTGCAAATATTGTTACCCCAGCAACAAACAGGCTCATACAGCCCCTAACCCTTTTATGGCGATGGCTGGGATGGTTCAGACCTTGCCGAATATTCTCCAGCACTGTCTCCATGTTTTCACCACAACAGCTATTCGGCTCGGTCGGCCCCCTCGCCCTTTCAGGGTGAGGGTGATCGGCGGTCCAGCCCTGCGACTCAAGCCAGCTAGTGCGCCTGGTATCATAGGCAACTGCCAAATCATGCTGCCCACCATCCAGCTCAACGACTACGCGCGCCGAGCAGCAAGCAAAATCGAGAATGTAGCTCCCCACCGGATGTTGACGGCGAAATTTGAAATCACCAAAACGTCGGCTGCGAAGATATCGCCAGAGCTTTCGTTCCTGCAAAGTGAGATTGCGTCTTAAATCACGCGCATTTGATTTTATTTTATCCATCACCTCATTCAGACAAGATTTAATCTCTTGTCAGAATGAGGTGGATAATCTGGAAGGAGGATTCAGAAAATTAGCGATCTTTACGCCACGCATCCGCTGTCAATGCTTCGCCAAAGTGCCCGGCAATCAGCCGTTTGGTGAGTTCATGCAGCGGCGATGCCAGCACATCCGCGGTGCTGCCTCGCTCGACAACCTCGCCCTGATGCATCACCAGCACCTGGTCGCTAATGTGCTTCATCATTCCGATATGCTGGGTAACATAAATATACGAAATGCCCTGTTTTTCCTGTAACTCCAGCATCAGATTAATCAACTGCGAACGCATCGACATATCCAGTGAAGCGAGTGCTTCATCGGCAATAATGACTTTTGGGCGCAATATCAGCGCGCGCGCCAGACCCAGACGCTGTTTTTGTCCGGGTGCCAACATATGCGGATAGTAACTGACGTGATCCGGTAGCAGCCCAACCATACGCATCGTTTCAATAATCTGTTTGCGACGCTGTTCCGGTTCCAGGTCGGTGTTCAGGCGCAGTGGAAAATCCAGAATTTGCGAGATACGTTGACGGGGATTCAACGAGGTCGAAGGATCCTGAAAAATCATGCGAATACGCTGACTGCGGAAGGAATAATCGCCAAAATGCAGTGGATGATCGTCAATCAATAACTCGCCGCTGGTAGGCTCTATCATTCCCGCCAGCATTTTTGCCAGCGTGGATTTACCCGAACCATTCTCGCCAATAATCGCCAGTGTCTGGCCTTCACGTAGCGTAAAGCTCAAGGGTTTTACCGCTTCTACGGTCTGACGGCGAAACCAGCCGGTCCGGTAGCGGAACGTTTTACTTAAATTACGCACTTCAAGCAGCGTTTCGATCATCTCACTCTTTCTCCATGTTCAGCGGGAAATGACAGGCATAGAGATGATTTTTCGCCCCCGTCAAACGTGGCGTCACAATGCATTCTCGTTGTGCATACGGGCAACGTGGCCCCAGACGACAACCAATCGGTAACTGTTCCAGCAGTGGGATAGCGCCGGGCAGCGTATTGAGGCGACTTTTATGCGGCATCGCGCTGCCGAAGTCTGGTATCGCGCGGATCAGCGCCTGGGTATAAGGATGATGTGGCATCGTCACCAATTCCTTACTCGGCGCGGTTTCCACTGTTTGACCGCAGTAAAGCACGTTAACTTTATCCGCCCATTGGCTAAGCATTTGTAAGTCATGGCTGATAAGCAAAATAGTGGTATTGCTGTTTTGGTTGAGACGCGTCAGCAGGCGAAAGATTTGCGCCTGGGTTGTTGGCTCCATTGAGTTGGTCGGTTCGTCAGCAATCAGCAGACGCGGTTGATTCGCCAGTGCAATGGCTATCATCACTTTCTGACATTCACCTTCGGTCAACTCATAGGGAAAACTGCGCATCGCATCTTTGTGATCTTTAATCCCCACGCGGTGCAGCAGTTCAATGGCACGGCGTTTGCGCCAGCCAAAACGCTGCCACCAACGGCCTTTATAGGTCCAGGCTGGGATGTTTTGCATCAACTGGCGACCCACACGTTCTGAAGGGTCAAGACACGACTGCGGTTCCTGGAAAATCATCGACACGTTATGGCCAACCAGTTTGCGCCGTTCGCGTGCGGAGAGACGCAGCAAATCGATATCATCAAAACGCATACGGTCAGCAGTAACACGCCAGTTATCTTTATTCACCCCACAAATCGCTTTCGCAATCAAACTCTTGCCGGAACCGGATTCACCAACAAGACCGCGGATTTCACCTTCGGTTAAGGTCATACTTACCCGGTCGACGGCTTTAACCCACTCATCACCGGTTTTAAATTCAATGGTCAGGTTACGAATATCGAGTAATGGCATTATTCCACCCCCGCAATAATCGCACGACGAACGCCATCGCCAAGGAGGTTAACCAACAACACGCTAATCATAATTGCCGCACCTGGCAGCATGACAGTCCACGGGGCGACATAAATCAGTTCCAGCGCATCACCGAGCATCGCTCCCCATTCAGGCGAGGGGAGTTGTGCGCCGAGATCGAGAAAGCCCAGCGCGGCGATATCGAGAATTGCCATCGACAGTGCGCGGGTGATCTCGGTGACCAGCCCGGCGGTGATGTTTGGCATCACAGCAAACCAGAGAATATTCAGCGTTGATGCGCCATCCAGACGGGCGGCGATAACGTACTCTTTTTCCAGTTCGTCATGCACCATGCTGTAAATCGAACGTACCATACGCGGCAGCAATGCCAGCCAGACAGCAAACATAGCGTGGGACAAACTCGGTCCGGCAAACGCTACAACGATAATTGCCAACAGCAGCGAAGGGATCGCCAGTAAGGTATCCAGAATATGGTTAAGCACCGCTGAGCGGAGGCCGTGTGTCGCCCCGGCGAAGGTGCCCAGTACCAGGCCACAGATCGTCGCGGCAAGCGTCACCACAAATGCGCCACCCACGGTTGGCGCAGCTCCGCTCAGTAAACGGCTTAAAACATCGCGTCCGAGGTCGTCAGTCCCCAGGAAGAAAGAAACTTCGCCATAGCGCGACCATGATGGCGGCAATAATTGATAACCGAGAAATTGCTGGTCGATGCCGTAAGGCGCAAACCAGCCGCCAAAAATACACAGTACAGCCAGCCCCGCGCAGCCGTACAGGCCGACCATCGCAGAGGCGTCACTATAAAATTTGCGCCAGGCGGTACGCAGCGTGCCCGGCGGGCGCTTTTCGCTGTATACGCTATCGTAAGGCATACCATTCCTTATGTTTCAGAGGGTTAGCCATGGCACCCAAAATATCAGAAATCACGTTAACAATAATGACCAGTGAGCCACACACCATCACTCCGGCGGAAATGGCTGCGTAATCCTGCTGGCGGATGGCGTTAATTAACCAGCGCCCTAAACCCGGCCAGCTAAAAACCATTTCGGTGATCATCGCCAGCGTCAGCATGGTGGAAAACTGTAAGCCCAGGCGAGGAATAACCGGCGGTAACGCGTTATGCAGAACGTGGCGACGCAAAATAGTAAAGCGCGACAAACCGCGGGTCGCCGCCGCTTTTACATAGTTCTGGTCATACACTTCGATAGTGCTGATACGCATCAGGCGGATCACTTCAGTTGTTGGCGCAACCGACAGGGTGATCACGGGCAATATCATATGGCGGATTGCGCTCATGATCATTTCATCCCGCCATGGTGAGTCCGAAAGCCAGGCATCAATCAACGCAAAACCGGTAATCGGTTTCACTTCGTAGAGCAGATCGAAACGCCCTGAAACGGGCAACCAACCTAGCGTGAGTGAACAAAACAGCGTCAACAGAAGCGCCAGCCAGAACACCGGGATTGAAAAGCCCAGTAAGGCGATGGCGTTGATCAAGTTATCCTGCCACTTATGGCGCGTAATCCCGGCAATCATCCCCACGGGGATGCCAACAATCAGCGCAAAACCGAAGGCGAGGATGCACAGTTCCATCGTCGCCGGGAAGACCTCTTTTAACTGTTCGGCAATCGGTTGACCGTTAATGCTGGAAACACCAAAATCCCAGTGGATCAGGCCGTTAAACCAGAACACCCAGGCATTCCACAGTGACGCGCCTTGTAACGGCGCATGAGGGGTGAAATAGCTCAAGCTGAAGCCAACGAAGGTCAGCAGGAACAAGGTGACAATCAATAACAAAATGCGGCGTAAGGTGAAGATAATCATGGTTTTTTCACCTCATCCTGTTTCTCGCGATACACCCCAGCAAAGGAGGCGTTACCAAACGGGCTAAGTACCAGACCTTTGATATCGTACCGATAGGCCTGCAAACGCAATGACGACGCCAGCGGCAAAATGGGCAATTCCTGCGCCAGAATACTCTGCGCTTCGTCATAGGCTTCAATACGCGCCGCCAGCTGCTGCGAGGAGAGCGCCTTACGCAACACGCTGTCGAATTTCGGATCGCACCAGTGGGCGAGGTTGGTCTGTGAATGAATTGCCGCGCAGCTCAGTAAAGGACGGAAGAAACTGTCCGGGTCGTTACTGTCCGTCGCCCAACCGGATAACGTCAGATCATGGCTCATATCCATCAACCGCGCCTCCTGAAAGCGACCTTCTACCGGCACAATCACCACTTTTACGCCAACCTGCGCCATATCCGCCTGAATCAGTTCGGCAGTTTTCAGTGGACTGGGGTTCCACGCCTGCGAACGTGTGGCACCCACAGTTTCAGCGTTAAGTTTTCCAGCCCCAACGCCTTCAACTGTTCGCGCGATTTCGCCGGATTGTATTCAGTAATTTTAGCCTCGTTGTCATAGGCCCACGAGCGCGCGGTAAAATAGAGGCCGCCGTTTCAGCCGTACCATAATAGATGGATTGCATCAGGCGCTGGTTATTAATCGCCAGTGCCAGTGCATGGCGGACAGCGGGATTATTTAGCGGCGGTTTGGCGGTGTTAAATGCCAGATAGGCGACGTTCATCCCAGGACGCAGCGTTAAACGCAAGCGCGGGTCGTCACGCAAAATGGATAGCTGGCTGGCAGCAGGCCAGGCCAGAACGTCGCATTCCCCGGTCAGGAGTTTCGACAGACGTCCGGTGCCGCCGGAGCCTAAATCCACCACTACCTGCGGCATTAACGGTTTACCGCGCCAGAAGTCATCATGACGTTGTAGGCGAATAAATTGCCCGGCGCGGTATTCCGACAACTGATACGGACCGGTGCACCGGTTGACGGTCGAGTTGCTCCTGGCGATCTTCTTTCTCTAACTTCCGGGCATATTCTGCCGACATGACCGAAGCATAATGGGTTGCGAGGTGCCACAAAAAAGAAGCATCCGGCTGGGCGAGTCGGAACTCAACGGTATGATTATCCAGTTTGCGGACGCTTTTCACGTTATCGGCAAATTGCAGGCTGTCGAAGTAGGGGAAGTTGCTGCCGTTGACGTTATGCCACGGGTTGTTGCGGTCAAAAATTCGCTGGAAGGTAAACACCACATCGTCGGCATTCATTTTACGAGTGGGAGTAAACCAGTCGGTTTTTTGAAACGGAACATCGCGATGCAGGTGGAAGCGATAGGTCGCGCCGTTGTCGAGTACTTCCCAGCTTTCGGCAAGTTCCGGCATCAGGCGATAGGTATAGGGATCGACATCCAGCAGTCGATCATAAAACTGGGCGGCAAGGGTATCGACAATTAACCCACTGCTCGCTTTGGATGGGTTAAAGGTGTTGACTTGCCCGCTGACGCAATAGACAAAACCGCTGTCGCGGATATCAGCATGCGGGGGGGATTCAGGCGCGGCGATTGCCTGACCACTCACAAGTCCAGCAATCACCAAAAGAGACGATAATACCTGGCGCATAATATTAAGGGATTTTATGTAAAGAGGCTATCTTACTAATATTTAATGACATTTGCCATTACCGTTTGTGTTCAGGGGTCGTAATGAGGGCCGTGTGGTTGGTCGTTGAACAGGTGGCGTCGCCATCTGTTCAACATTCGTACCCGTGCTTTCTCTATAACTATAACTTACAGAACAACTTAGCGAGGAGCAGAGCGGTACGATCGTGAGAAACCCATTAAAGCACGCTGCAGAGCGTGTCATTGTTAGCCGGATGCGGCGTGAACGCTTTATCCGGACAACGATACTGACCGATCGTCTGCAATTAAATAATTACTCATTACCCCATTGATTCAAAAACTCTGCGATCTCATCAATGCGTACGGGATTAATCCCCGCTTCAGCAGCCATTTCATGTTGGGCTTCTTCGCTGATCTCTTCATTGTTCATCAAACGGGTGAGCAGTAACTGGAAGTAGTGGGCCAGCGGTGTGCGTTCAGCGTCTGCGACAGGCTCTGCGCATTCGGTCGCGTACTCATCGGCAATATCAAAATATTTTAGCGGGATATCGTGGTTCATTATTTGCCCCTGGGGTTAATGCGCTAAGCATAAGGGCGGATGATAGCACTCGTGATCCGGGTCATACATCTTTTTATAGTTAATGGCGCGGTGCATTACCCTCAGGCAGGATAATGCGCCGCGCATCCGACTATTACGTTTCACTCACCGGCGTTCTGTCACCATCATACAACGGCACTTTGCGATAGCGGCGGATCAGATACCATAAATATGCGCCGCCTAACGAAGCCCATACCAGACCGAGTGTCAGTGACGTTGACTCGAGGTTAACCCACAGCACACCCACCGTCAGCGCGCCAACCAGCGGCATCAGCAAATAGTGGAAGTGATCCTTCCAGCTTTTATTCATTCCTTTACGCCGCCAGAAATGATTAAACACCGACAGATTCACGAAGGTAAACGCCACCAGAGCACCGAAGTTAATTAACGCTGTGGCGGTAACTAAATCGAAGAACAGCGCCGACAACGCGACAATCCCGACCATAATGACGTTGAGTGCCGGAGTCCGCCATTTTGGGTGCACATAGCCAAACACGCGCTCCGGAAACACATTGTCACGCCCCATCACATACAGCAGACGCGACACGCTGGCATGTGAAGCCAGGCCAGAGGCTAACGTGTTCACAAACGTGGTGCAGAGGAAAATCGACTGGAAGAGCTTGCCGCCGACGTACAGCGCAATTTCAGGCAGTGCGGCATCCGGATCTTTAAAGCGGCTGATATCGGGAAAGAACAGCTGCATAAAGAACGACGCCGCGATAAAGATAACGCCACCGTAGACCGCCGTCAGGAAGATGGCTTTCGGGATCACGCGTGCGGCGTCCGGCGTCTCTTCCGAAAGCGTGGTCACCGCATCGAAACCGAGGAAGGAGAAACAGACAATCGTCGCCCCGGTAATAATCGGGATCAGGTGCGCGTTCTCGCTGATAAACGGCTGAAGTGACCAGACGGTGCCAACGCCTTCTCCTTTATGCAGTCCCTGAACTACCAGGAAGATAAACACCACCATGATGGAGATTTGCACCAGTACAAACAGGGTATTGAAGTTAGCGACCAGGTTGATGCTCTTCAGATTCGCGGCGGTTAAAATGGCGACGAAGGTTACTACCCACACCCACGGCGGCACTTCCGGGAAGAGGGCGGAGAGATAGATTTTCGCCAACAAGACGTTGATCATCGGCAAAAAGAGATAATCCAGCAGCGATGACCAGCCGACCATAAATCCGACGTGCGGGTTAATCGACTTTTGCGCGTAGGTATAGGCCGAACCGGCCTCCGGAAACTGGCGAACCAGTTTGCCGTAGCTGATAGCGGTAAACAGCACGCCCGCCAGCGCCAGCAAATAGGACGCCGGAACGTGACCGTCGCTAATGCCGGAGACAATACCAAAAGTATCAAATACGGTCATCGGCGTGAGATAGGCCAGACCCATCATCACCACCTGCCACAATTTCAGTGATTTTCGCAGACGGGTTTTGCCGGGTTGCGCAGCAATATTCAGTGGTGAATTAATAGCCATAATTGCTGCCTCCCCTGCGTAATAAGGTTTGCGGTCGTGTCGACCTGAAATCAAACCTGTTTAGCAAGGGAAGCAAAGGGGACGGAGTCCAGTCAGTAGCAGGAGGGGCGCATACGCAGCCTCCCTCGCCATGCGGGGATTTAATCATCGGCATCATCTCATTTCCTCGTCACAGTCTTAATCGTTAACGGAAGCCCGTTGCCGCCTGCGCTCCATAACGTGACATCCGGGAAATGTCTAGATTACCAGCAAATGTCAGGCCTGGCTCCGCTCAGGTCGATGAAACAACCCCGCAAGGGGTACTATGCGTTTTTCAACATCCACTCAATTTCTGTTTCTGTGATGAGGCGCTCAAACTGCAACAGCTCATCATTTTTACAGGCGTGATACACATGGCAAAACCGTTCGCCTAAATAGCGGCGCAGGTGATCATTCTCGATAAACTCACCCAGGGCATCGCTCTGGCGAATCGGGAAGGGTAAGCCTTCCTGTTCCAGCCCGTTGCCTTCGACTTCTTCCTGCAACGGCAGCTCGTTATCAAGGCCATGCAAAATACCGGCAAAAATCGCTGCCATCACCAGATATGGGTTGGCATCGGCACCCGCCACGCGATATTCCACGCGGTGATTATGACGGTCGCCGCACGGAATACGCAGGGCGACGGTGCGGTTGTTATGGCCCCACGACGCCTGCGTCGGCACATACATTCCCGGCTGGAAGCGGCGATACGAGTTCACGTTTGGTGCCAGCAACGCCATCGACGACGGCATCAGGTCAATCATCCCGGCGAGCATCTTTTTCAGCAGCGGCGAATCTTCGCCTTCTGTGTCAGAAAGCACATTCTCGCCACGATTATTTTGCATACTGATATGGATATGCATCCCGCTGCCCGCGTGCTCTTCATACGGCTTCGCCATAAAAGTGGCGTGCATCTTATGCTTTTCTGCCATCAGACGCACCAGGAGTTTTAGCGCCAGCGCATCATCGCAGGCTTCCAGCACGTTATCGGTATGGTAAAGGTTGATTTCAAACTGACCCGGCGAGGCTTCGGCGACCGCACCGTCGGCGGGAATTAACTGTAACTGCGCCAGTTCATCAATATCATTGAGCACGTCGGCGAAGTGGTTGAGGTTATCAACGGAGTAAACCTGGCTTTGTGTATTGCGGTCATCGGTGCCGGGCGCGCAGGGCGGTTGCAGATACCCTTCAGCGTCGCGCTGACGATCCAGTAAATAGAACTCCAGCTCTACCGCTACAACCGGGAACAATCCGCGCTGGCGTAGCTGCTGCCACAGGCGGTTAAGAACGTTCCGCGGCTCAACGTCAAAGGGAGCGCCATCTTCATCGACCATGGTCAGGAGAATCTGACCGATAAACTCTGGATCGGCGGCAGAAGGGGTTAAGGAACCGAGAACAGGAACACAAGTACGATCCGGCTCGCCCATTTCCTGACCCAGACCCGCTTCTTCTACTACGTTGCCCAGAATATCCATTGCAAACACCGAGGCCGGGAAATAACACCCTTTCTCCAACTTCTTCAGGCTTGAAACAGGGATACGTTTTCCACGGAAGCAACCATACAAATCAGTAAGTAAAACATCAACATATTGCGTATTCGGGTAGCGCTCCAGGTAGCGTTTCACTTCCTGCGTAAAGGCGCTACCCCGCCTCTCTTCTGGCTGCTGAACAAAGTTCTCTACTTCAACGATATTGGTTTCCATGATTCTTCGCCTTTGGTTTGTTTTCCGCTCGTTATCAAAGCGTAAAATATAATGACCACCATTCGAATCTGTATGCAAACTAAATGTTCGTCAAATGTTAAATTTAGTTTGCAAAAATGAAAACCAACTGCTAGATTGAAAAAATATTGAACATAAAGGTCATTTAAAGCGCAGTAATGGCGATAATTTAGTCCACTTTGTGAGATTGAGCATGGAAAATATAATGAACAATCCGGTTATCGGTGTCGTAATGTGCAGGAACAGGCTTAAGGGTCATGCGACCCAGACTCTGCAAGAAAAGTACCTGAATGCCATCATCCACGCAGGCGGCTTGCCAATTGCGCTACCACATGCGCTGGCGGAACCGTCGTTACTTGAACAACTTTTGCCGAAACTCGATGGCATTTATCTTCCTGGTAGTCCCAGCAATGTGCAGCCGCACCTATATGGTGAAAACGGCGATGAGCCTGACGCCGATCCCGGGCGTGATCTTCTGAGCATGGCGATAATTAATGCCGCACTCGAAAGGCGCATCCCCATTTTCGCCATCTGCCGGGGTTTACAAGAACTGGTGGTGGCAACCGGTGGTTCGTTGCATCGCAAGCTGTGCGAACAGCCTGAATTGCTGGAACATCGGGAAGATCCGAACTGCCGGTGGAACAGCAATATGCACCGTCGCATGAAGTTCAGGTTGAAGAGGGGGGATTACTGTCTGCGTTGTTACCTGAATGTAGCAACTTTTGGGTAAACTCTCTACATGGACAAGGGGCGAAGGTCGTTAGCCCACGGTTGCGTGTTGAAGCTCGCTCGCCGGATGGCTTAGTTGAGGCGGTTAGCGTCATCAATCATCCTTTTGCGCTGGGCGTACAGTGGCACCCGGAATGGAACAGTAGCGAGTACGCGCTTTCGCGTATATTGTTCGAGGGCTTTATCACCGCTTGTCAGCACCATATCGCTGAAAAACAGCGACTCTGACCACTACAGTTTAAGGAAATGCAAATATGAGTGATGAGGGACTGGCGCCAGGAAAACGCTTGTCGGAAATCCGCCAGCAGCAGGGGCTTTCACAACGTCGTGCCGCCGAACTCTCCGGGCTGACTCACAGTGCTATCTGTACGATAGAACAAGATAAAGTCAGTCCTGCCATCAGTACGCTGCAAAAGCTGCTGAAGGTGTATGGTCTGTCACTCTCGGAATTCTTTTCCGAGCCGGAAAAACCTGATGAGCCGCAGGTCGTCATTAATCAGGACGACTTAATTGAGATGGGCAGTCAGGGTGTGTCAATGAAGCTGGTTCATAACGGTAACCCGAATCGCACGCTGGCGATGATCTTTGAAACGTACCAGCCGGGCACAATCACTGGGGAAAGAATTAAGCATCAGGGTGAGGAAATAGGCACAGTACTGGAAGGTGAAATTGTTCTGACGATTAATGGTCAGGATTACCACCTCGTCGCGGGTCAAAGTTATGCCATTAATACCGGCATCCCGCACAGTTTCAGTAATACGTCGGCAGGTATTTGCCGAATTATCAGCGCCCATACGCCCACCACGTTTTAATCTTTTTGTTCTGTAAGCCGGGTAAGCGCAATGCGCCCGGCAATCTATACACAAAATCATTCAAGTTGCATCAAGGCGGCAAGTGAGCGAATCCCGATGAGCTTACTCAGGTAAGTGATTCGGGGGAGCGAACGCAGCCAAGGCAGAGGCGGCTTGAAGGATGAAGTGTATATAAAGAATGTCGCCAGAAATAAACGGGCATACGGCCCGGGGAGCTCTGCGCCCTGACGTTCACAAACTGCATATATCTGATAGACGTGAAACAGGAGTCATAATGAATTTTCATCATCTGGATTACTGGCAGGATAAAGCGTTAAGTCTCGCCATTGAAAATCGCTTATTTATTAACGGTGAATATACTGCTGCGGCGGAAAATGAAACCTTTGAAACCGTTGATCCGGTCACCCAGGCACCGCTGGCGAAAATTGCCCGCGGCAAGAGCGTCGATATCGACCGTGCGGTGAGCGCAGCACGCGGCGTATTTGAACGCGGCGACTGGTCACTCTCTTCTCCGGCTAAACGTAAAGCGGTACTGAATAAACTCGCCGATTTAATGGAAGCCCACGCCGAAGAGCTGGCACTGCTGGAAACTCTCGACACCGGCAAACCGATTCGTCACAGTCTGCGTGATGATATTCCCGGCGCGGCGCGCGCCATTCGCTGGTACGCCGAAGCGATCGACAAAGTGTATGGCGAAGTGGCGACCACCAGTAGCCATGAGCTGGCGATGATCGTGCGTGAACCGGTCGGCGTGATTGCCGCCATCGTGCCGTGGAACTTCCCGCTGTTGCTGACTTGCTGGAAACTCGGCCCGGCGCTGGCGGCGGGAAACAGCGTGATTCTAAAACCGTCTGAAAAATCACCGCTCAGTGCGATTCGTCTCGCGGGGCTGGCGAAAGAAGCAGGCTTGCCGGATGGTGTGTTGAACGTGGTGACGGGTTTTGGTCATGAAGCGGGGCAGGCGCTGTCGCGTCATAACGATATCGACGCCATTGCCTTTACCGGTTCAACCCGTACCGGGAAACAGCTGCTGAAAGATGCGGGCGACAGCAACATGAAACGCGTCTGGCTGGAAGCGGGCGGCAAAAGCGCCAACATCGTTTTCGCCGATTGTTCGGATCTGCAAAAAGCGGCGAGCTCCACCGCAGCAGGCATCTTCTACAACCAGGGTCAGGTGTGCATCGCCGGAACACGCCTGTTGCTGGAAGAGAGCATCGCCGATGAATTCTTAGCCCTGTTAAAACAGCAGGCGCAAAACTGGCAGCCGGGCCATCCGCTTGACCCCGCAACCACCATGGGCACTTTAATCGACTGCGCCCACGCCGACTCGGTCCATAGCTTTATTCGTGAGGGCGAAGGCAAAGGGCAACTGCTGCTGGATGGCCGTAACGCCGGGCTGGCTGCCGCCATCGGCCCGACCATCTTTGTGGATGTAGACCCGAATGCGTCCTTAAGCCGCGAAGAGATTTTCGGTCCGGTGCTGGTGGTCACGCGTTTCACATCAGAAGAACAGGCGCTACAGCTTGCCAACGACAGCCAGTACGGCCTTGGCGCGGCGGTATGGATGCGCGACCTCTCCCGCGCGCACCGTATGAGCCGCCGCCTGAAAGCCGGTTCCGTCTTCGTCAATAACTACAACGACGGCGATATGACCGTGCCGTTTGGTGGCTATAAGCAGAGCGGCAACGGTCGCGACAAATCCCTGCATGCCCTTGAAAAATTCACCGAACTGAAAACCATCTGGATAAGCCTGGAGGCCTGAAATGACCGAACATACCAGCAGTTATTACGCCGCCAGTGCGAATAAATACGTGCCATTCGACACCCTGAATGAGTCAATCACCTGCGACGTTTGCGTGGTTGGCGGCGGCTATACCGGGCTCTCCTCCGCGCTGCATCTGGCGGAAGCGGGCTTTGACGTAGTGGTTCTCGAAGCCTCACGCATCGGCTTTGGCGCAAGCGGGCGCAATGGCGGGCAGCTTGTGAACTCCTACAGCCGCGACATCGACGTGATCGAAAAAAGCTACGGCATGGACACCGCCCCTATGCTCGGCAGCATGATGTTCGAAGGTGGTGAGATCATCCGCGAACGTATCAAACGTTATCAGATTGACTGCGACTACCGCCCCGGCGGCCTGTTTGTGGCGATGAATGATAAACAGCTCGCCACACTTGAAGAGCAGAAAGAGAACTGGGAACGCTACGGCAATAAACAGCTGGAATTGCTGGACGCCAACGCCATTCGCCGTGAAGTAGCCAGCGATCGCTATACCGGTGCGCTGCTGGATCACAGCGGTGGGCATATTCACCCGCTAAACCTCGCCATTGGCGAAGCGGACGCCATCCGCCTCAACGGCGGGCGCGTGTATGAACTTTCTGCCGTGACGCAGATCCAGCACACCACGCCAGCCGTTGTGCGCACTGCCAAAGGTCAGGTGACGGCGAAGTATGTGATTGTCGCCGGGAATGCGTATCTGGGCGATAAAGTAGAGCCGGAACTGGCGAAACGCAGCATGCCGTGCGGCACGCAGGTGATCACCACCGAACGGCTGTCGGAAGATTTAGCCCGTTCGCTGATCCCGAAAAACTACTGTGTGGAAGACTGTAATTATCTGCTTGATTACTACCGTCTTACCGCCGACAACCGTTTGCTGTACGGCGGCGGCGTGGTCTACGGCGCGCGCGACCCGGATGACGTTGAGCGTCTTGTTGTGCCGAAACTGCTGAAAACCTTCCCGCAGCTGAAGGGCGTCAAAATCGACTATCGCTGGACGGGCAACTTCCTGCTGACCCTTTCACGGATGCCGCAGTTCGGTCGCCTCGATACCAACATCTATTACATGCAGGGCTACAGCGGCCACGGCGTCACCTGTACCCACCTCGCCGGGCGTTTGATTGCTGAACTGCTGCGCGGTGACGCCGAGCGTTTCCATGCCTTCGCCAATCTGCCGCATTACCCGTTCCCCGGCGGGCGCACGCTGCGCGTGCCATTTACCGCGATGGGCGCGGCTTATTACAGCCTGCGCGATCGTCTGGGCGTTTAATTTCCGATTAACAGTGAAGAGTCAAAAGGTGTGAAACATGAGCAACAATGAATTCCATCAGCGTCGTCTTTCTGCTACCCCACGCGGGGTTGGCGTGATGTGTAACTTCTTCGCCCAGTCGGCAGAAAACGCTACGCTGAAGGACGTAGAGGGCAACGAATACATCGATTTCGCCGCAGGCATTGCGGTGCTGAATACCGGGCATCGCCACCCTGATCTGGTCGCGGCGGTGGAGCAGCAATTGCAACAGTTTACCCACACGGCGTATCAGATTGTGCCGTACGAAAGCTACGTCACGCTGGCGGAGAAAATTAACGCCCTTGCCCCAGTGAGCGGGCAGGCTAAAACCGCATTCTTCACTACCGGCGCGGAAGCGGTGGAAAACGCGTTGAAAATTGCTCGCGCCCATACCGGACGACCTGGCGTGATTGCGTTTAGCGGCGGCTTCCACGGTCGTACATATATGACCATGGCGCTGACCGGAAAAGTTGCGCCGTACAAAATCGGCTTCGGCCCGTTCCCTGGTTCGGTGTATCACGTACCTTATCCGTCAGATTTACACGGCATTTCAACACAGGACTCCCTCGACGCCATCGAACGCTTGTTTAAATCGGACATTGAAGCGAAGCAGGTGGCGGCCATTATTTTCGAACCGGTGCAGGGCGAGGGCGGTTTCAACGTTGCGCCAAAAGAGCTGGTTGCCGCCATTCGCCGCCTGTGCGACGAGCACGGTATTGTGATGATTGCCGATGAAGTGCAAAGCGGCTTTGCGCGTACCGGTAAACTGTTTGCCATGGATCATTACGCCGATAAGCCGGACTTAATGACGATGGCGAAAAGCCTCGCGGGCGGGATGCCGCTTTCGGGCGTGGTCGGTAACGCGAATATTATGGACGCGCCCGCGCCGGGCGGGTTGGGTGGCACCTACGCCGGGAACCCGCTGGCGGTGGCTGCCGCGCACGCGGTGCTCAATATTATCGACAAAGAATCACTCTGCGAACGCGCGAATCAACTGGGCCAGCGTCTCAAAAACACGTTGATTGATGCCAAAGAAAGCGTTCCGGCCATTGCTGCGGTACGCGGCCTGGGGTCGATGATTGCGGCAGAGTTTAACGATCCGCAAACGGGCGAGCCGTCAGCGGCGATTGCACAGAAAATCCAGCAACGCGCGCTGGCGCAGGGGCTGCTCCTGCTGACCTGTGGCGCATACGGCAACGTGATTCGCTTCCTGTATCCGCTGACCATCCCGGATGCGCAATTCGATGCGGCAATGAAAATTTTGCAGGATGCGCTGAGCGATTAATAGCCCAACGCAATAATGTCTGATGCGCTGCGCTTATCAGGCCTGCAAACGACTTATTGATTATGTATGCCGAATAAAGCATTCACGCCGCATCCGGCAAGTTGTATTGCTCAACTTCGCTAAATCTGGTGCTTTTTCAACAACGCGCGGAACTGATGATAAGTTAACCCCAGTAATTCAGCTGCGCGCTTCTGGTTATATTTCCCTTGTTGCAAACTGAGTTGCAGCAACTCTTTTTCCTGCTGCATCTGAAACTCACGTAAATCCAGCGGCAGTGTTGGAAGCGAGGTGGTTTCTGAAACGGCGATAGCGTCTTCAGGCGGACGCCGTTTAAAGGGATCAATAATGATGTCATCAAGCGGATAATCGCTGGTGCCGTGGCGATACACTGAACGTTCCACCACGTTTTTCAATTCACGAATATTTCCCGGCCAACGATAATTCAGCAATGTTTCTCTGGCGCGCTCCGTAAACCCCGGGAACAGAGGCAGCTTGATTTCCCGACACATCTGGATGGCAAAGTGTTCTGCCATCAACATTATGTCGCTTTCGCGCTCGCGCAGTGGTGGCAGTTGTACAACATCAAAAGCCAGTCGGTCGAGCAGGTCAGCGCGAAAAGTGCCTTCATTGACCGTCGCCGGGAGATCGGCATTCGTCGCGCATACCAACCGCACATTCACCTGCAATGGCTGGCTGCCGCCAACGCGCTCCAGTTCACCGTACTCAATCACGCGCAATAATTTCTCCTGCACCATCATCGGTGCCGTAGCGAGTTCATCAAGAAATAGCGTACCGCCGTCGGCACGTTCAAATCTCCCTAGATGACGTTTTTGCGCACCGGTAAACGCCCCCGCTTCGTGACCAAACAGTTCGGAATCCAGCAGATTTTCATTTAACGCCGCGCAGTTAAGGGAAATAAACGGCCCTTGCCAACGGGAGGAGAGATAATGCAGGCGGCTGGCAATCAGCTCTTTACCGGTGCCGCGTTCGCCGATGATGAGCACCGGTTTGTCCAGCGGTGCGAGATGCGAAACCTGTTCCAGCACTTCGAGAAAGCTGTTCGCCTCACCAAGTAAATTATCTTTGTATTCTGCCATGATGAAATTCGCCACTTGTTAGTGTAATTCGCTAATTCATCCTGGCATGTTGCTGATGATTCTTCAATCAGATCTTTATAAATCAAAAAGATAAAAAATTGGCACGCAAATTGTATTAACAGTTCAGCAGGACAATCCTGAACGCAGAAATCAAGAGGACAACATTATGGGTATTTTTTCTCGCTTTGCCGACATCGTGAATGCCAACATCAACGCTCTGTTAGAGAAAGCGGAAGATCCACAGAAACTGGTGCGTCTGATGATCCAGGAGATGGAAGATACACTGGTTGAAGTACGTTCTACTTCGGCGCGTGCGTTGGCAGAAAAGAAACAGCTGACTCGCCGTATTGAACAAGCGTCGGCGCGTGAAGTTGAATGGCAGGAAAAAGCCGAACTGGCGCTGCTGAAAGAGAGAGAGGATTTGGCACGTGCGGCGTTAATTGAAAAACAGAAACTGACCGATCTGATTAAGAGTCTGGAACATGAAGTGACGCTGGTGGACGATACGCTGGCACGCATGAAGAAAGAGATCGGTGAGCTGGAAAACAAATTGAGCGAAACACGCGCTCGCCAGCAGGCATTGATGTTACGCCATCAGGCGGCAAACTCGTCGCGCGATGTGCGTCGTCAGCTGGACAGTGGCAAACTGGATGAAGCAATGGCTCGTTTCGAATCTTTCGAACGTCGTATTGACCAGATGGAAGCGGAAGCAGAAAGCCACAGCTTCGGTAAACAAAAATCGCTGGACGATCAGTTTGCCGAACTGAAAGCCGATGATGCAATCAGTGAACAACTGGCACAATTAAAAGCCAAAATGAAGCAAGACAATCAATAATAACATCCAGGCGGCGTCCGAACGCGCCGCCGCTCATCGTCTAAGGAGTACTTATGAGCGCGCTATTTCTGGCTATTCCGTTAACCATTTTTGTGCTGTTTGTTTTACCGATCTGGTTATGGCTGCATTACAGCAATCGTTCTGGTCGCAGTGAATTGTCGCAAAGTGAGCAGCAGCGATTAGCGCAACTGGCTGATGAAGCAAAACGGATGCGCGAACGTATTCAGGCGCTGGAATCTATTCTTGATGCAGAACATCCGAACTGGAGGGATCGCTAATGGCGGGCATTAATCTCAATAAAAAATTATGGCGTATTCCACAGCAGGGCATGGTCCGCGGCGTCTGCGCCGGGATTGCCAACTATTTTGATGTACCGGTAAAACTGGTGCGTATCCTGGTGGTGCTGTCGATTTTCTTCGGTCTGGCGCTGTTTACCCTGGTTGCTTACATCATTTTGTCATTTGCGCTTGATCCAATGCCGGACAACATGGCCTTTGGTGAGCAGCTACCCTCCAGCAGCGAATTGCTGGATGAAGTCGACCGTGAACTGGCGGCAAGTGAAACGCGTTTACGCGAGATGGAACGTTATGTCACTTCCGATACTTTCACGTTACGTAGCCGTTTCCGTCAACTGTGAGGAAAGTTATGAATACTCGCTGGCAACAGGCCGGGCAAAAGGTAAAGCCTGGTTTCAAATTAGCAGGCAAGCTGGTACTTCTTACCGCACTGCGCTATGGCCCGGCGGGTGTAGCGGGCTGGGCGATAAAATCAGTTGCTCGCCGACCGCTGAAAATGTTGCTGGCTGTGGCGCTGGAACCGCTGTTAAGTCGGGCTGCTAATAAACTGGCACAGCGTTATAAAAGGTGAGGGGAGTTTCGCAAAAATTGTTAAATCTCAGGCGTATAATGGATGGCAATTTTCATCCATAGAAGGACGCTTACATGTTTAAAAAAGGCTTACTTGCTCTGGCACTGGTGTTTTCACTGCCCGTTTTCGCCGCTGAACACTGGATCGATGTTCGTGTTCCAGAGCAGTATCAGCAAGAGCACGTTCAGGGGGCCATCAATATTCCCCTGAAGGAAGTGAAAGAGCGCATTGCCACCGCCGTTCCGGATAAAAACGACACCGTGAAAGTGTATTGCGGTAATGACTCCAACTTATTGATAGTGTTTTATGTTCAGATAATGCCCGATGACTTTGTCATGCAGCTCCACCGATTTTGAGAACGACAGCGACTTCCGTCCCAGCCTTGCCAGGTGCTGCCTCAGATTCAGGTTATGCCGCTCAATTCGCTGC